>NZ_JBHYVE010000047.1:0-37886 GCF_042750035.1 Streptomyces sp. NPDC059452 | reverse complement strand
CGGTGCCCGGAGACGGGCACGCCGGGTTCGGGAGGCGGCTCGGGGAGACCCACTGGTGGAAACATCAGCAGGGCGCCCCGAGTCGACCTCACCGAGGGCTTTGTTCTGCTTGAGTTTGTTGAAGCAGCGTTCGATGACGTTGCGGCGTCGGTAGGCGGTGCGGTCGAGGCGGCATGGTGTCTCGCCGCGTCGTCGGCGGCCGTTGATCTGGTCGGTGCGTTCGGGGATGACGCACCCGATTCCGCGTTTTCGCAGGTAGGCGCGGATCTTGCGGGAGCTGTAGCCCTTGTCGCCGGCCACCCGGTCGGGCCGGGTGCGGGGCCGGCCGGGCCCGTCCCGCTTGATGATGATGCGGGCCATGACCGGCTCGAACTGCGTGCAGTCGTTCACGTTCCCGCCCGTGATCGTGAAGGCGAGCGGCCGGCCCTGCCCGTCGCAGGCGAGATGGATCTTCGTGCTCAGCCCGCCGCGGGACCGGCCGAGTGCCTCACCGGTCCAGGGCCCCCTTTTCGGGCCCCGGCCGCGTGCTGGTGGGCCCGCACGACCGTCGAGTCGACACACACAAGTGTCCAGTCGACCTCGCCGACCGCATCCGAGTGCTGCTGGACGCGGGCCAGGATCCGGTCCCACGTCCCGTCCGCCGACCAGCGGCGGAACCGTTCGTAGACCGTCTTCCACGGCCCGTACCGCTCCGGCAGGTCCCGCCATGCAGCCCCCGTGGACAGCTTCCACAGGATCCCATTGAGGACCTGCCTCCGGTCCCGCACCGGACGGCCCATCCGAGGCGGAGCCAACAACGGCCCGATCACCGCCCAAGCCTGATCAGTCACTTCATGACGACGCACCACGAACGGACCAACGACCAACCCACATTGCGGACACCCCCTAGGGGCGGTCTTGTAGAGGTTGCCTTGCCGAGGTTGCCTTGCCGACCAGGGCGGGATTCCGGTGCTGGGCGATACCGCGCTCTTGTCCCTTACGAGACGTCCGCCGGAGGCTGCCACGGGCGGGCGTGCATCAGGTTCTCCAGGCCCGCCCAGGCGAAGTTCATCAGGGTCGCCGCGGCCTCCTTCGCCGAGACGCCCGGGGTGTCGTTGGCCCAGCCCGCCAGCGACTCGGCGGCGCCGACCAGTGCCTGTGCGAGGCCCGCCACGTCCCGGTCCGCGAGGGCGGGGTCGCGGTGCGCCTCGCGGGCGGCGGCGCCGATCAGGCCCGTCACGAACGCAACGATCTCGTTGCGCATCACCACGACCTCGCTGATGAACGGCTCCCCGTGCGAGCGCGCCTGTCGGTGCAACACCGCCCAGCCGTCCGGGTTCTCGGCGGTGTGGGTGAAGAACGCCCGCAGCCCCGACCAGAGTTGGCCGTCGGCGGGCAGCTCCGGATCCACCCCGGCCCGTACCGCCTCCACCAGGGCCTGCGCCTCTCGGCGGATGCAGGCGGAGAACAAGTCCTCCTTGGAGTGCAGGTAGAGGTAGACCAACGGCTTGGAGACGCCCGCCAGCTCCGCGATCTCGTCCATCGAGGCAGCCCGGTATCCGCGCTGCCCGAAGGTCTGCACCGCGGCGTCCATCATCTGCCGCTCACGCACGGCGCGCGGCATCCGTTTGCTCTTCACAGCACCCACGTCGACTTCCTCCCCACCCCACGGTCCTGCTCCCCGGCAAGGGTACGGCGCGGGGGCGCCCACCGTCGTACGGAGCGATCGTCTTCGGCCCGGAAGCCCCCCGTCCGGAGGCCTCGTTGGAAGCCTCGTTCGGAGGACCGGTTCCGAAGCCCGGTTCCGAGGCCACGGCGGCCCTGTCCGGAAGCCCTGGCCGGAAGCCCGATCTGGAAGCCCTGGCCGCAAGGCTCGTCCGGAGCCCGGTCCGGAGCCCGGTCCGGACGCATGGCCTGGAGGGCCGGTCCGCCGAGGCCGCCGCCCCCGATCTCCCCCACGGGTGGCCCCTCCGTCCCCCACAAGTCCACCTCGGCCCCCCGCAGGTCCCCCCTCAGTCCCCCCTGTCGGGTCCACCCGCAGTCAGACGCGGCCGGCCGGTGCCCCCGCCTAGCGTGGCCGCCATGACGATCTCCCTTCGCGCCAGACCGGCCGGAACCGCTGCTGCCGCTGCTGCCGCTGCCCTGACCGCACTCGCAGCGCTGACCGCGTTGATCGGCGCGGCCCCGCCCGCATCGGCATCCGCGGCCCCGCCCGCATCGGCATCCGCAGTCGCGCCCGCACCGGCGGCCGCCGTCTTGGCTTCCGTCGGCGTGCCCGCCGCGCCGGCGCTCGCGCTCCCCCGGCCCACCGGGCCGCACGCCATCGGGCGGGACACCGTCTTCCTGACCGACCACGGGCGGCCCGATCCGTGGGTGCCCTCAGCGGGGGCGCGGCAGTTGCTGGTGTCGCTGCACTACCCGGCCCGCCCCGGCAGCGGCGGCGCCCCGGCTCCGTACATGACGACGGAGGAGGCGCGGCTGATGCTCAAGCAGCGCGGGCTGGAGGGCGTCGTTCCGCCCGCCGTCGTCGGCGCCACCCGGACCCACGCCCGTACGGACGCCCGACCCGTCCGGGGGCGGTTCCCGCTGGTCGTGCTCTCTCCCGGGTTCAGCGCGCCCCGGACCACCCTCACCGGGCTCGCGGAGGACCTGGCAAGCCGCGGTTACGTCGTGGCGAGCGTGGACCATCCGTACGAGTCGACCGGTACGCAGCTGCCCGACGGGCGGCTCCTCACCTGTGCCGCCTGCGAACACCTGTCCGCCCAGCCCGACGCGGCAGCACGGGACAAGGTGTGGGCGGCCGTCTCCGCCGGGCGGGCAGCCGACGTCTCCTTCCTGCTGGACCGGCTGACCGGGCCGCGCCCCTCCTGGCGGTACGCGCGGACGATCGACCCGCGCCGGGTGGGCATGGCGGGCCACTCCATCGGCGGCAACGCGGCCGCGTCCACGATGGCCGCCGACCGCCGGGTCGACGCCGGGGTCAACATGGACGGCACGTTCTTCGACCCGGCCCCCGCCTCGGGGCTCGACGGGCGGCCGTTCCTGATGCTGGGGACCGACGCCGGGCACCGGCCCGGCGGCGAGGACAGGTCCTGGGACGAGGGGTGGGCCCGGCTGGACGGCTGGAAGCGCTGGCTGACCGTGCGGGACTCGGGGCACTTCACGTTCACGGACACCCCGGAACTCGGCGAGCAGCTCGGCCTGGAGGACCCGGAGTTCCCGCTCTCCGCCGCCCGCTCGACCACGATCACCCGCACCTATGTGGCGGCCTTCCTCGACCGGCACCTGCGCGGCCGTACGGCCCCGCTGCTGGACGGCCCCTCCCCGCACCATCCGGAGGTCACCTTCCACAGCCCCTGACCGGTCCTGAGCCGCCTCCTGCACGGAAGCGCCCCTGGTCCGCCTCGCGATGAGGCGGGCCAGGGGCGCTCAGGGCCGTACGGACGGAGTCGGCTGCCGCTAGGCGGTGGCCGGGACCGCCGCCTTGGGTTCCGCGTCGTGGATTCCGTCCCGGCCGGCGGCCGCGTCGTCGTCGGACGAGCCGAACGCGTCGATCGGGGAGGCCGAGGCCGAGTTGTACTTGTCGTGGTCGAGGATCTTCTCGCGGGCCGCGACGAGGACCGGGACCAGCGCCTGGCCGGTCACGTTGGCGGCGGTGCGGATCATGTCCAGGATCGGGTCGATGGCCATCAGCAGGCCGACGCCCTCCAGCGGGAGGCCCAGCGTGGAGAGGGTCAGGGTCAGCATGACCGTCGCGCCGGTGAGACCGGCGGTGGCCGCCGAGCCGATCACCGAGACGAAGGCGATGAGCACGTAGTCACCGATGCCGAGCTGGACGTCGAAGATCTGCGCGATGAAGATCGCTGCCAGTGCCGGGTAGATCGCGGCGCAGCCGTCCATCTTCGTGGTCGCCCCGAACGGGACGGCGAAGGAGGCGTACTCCTTCGGAACGCCGAGGCGCTCGGTGACCCGCTGGGTGACCGGCATGGTGCCGACCGAGGAGCGGGAGACGAAGGCGAGCTGGATCGCGGGCCAGGCGCCCTTGAAGAACTGGAGCGGGCTGACCTTGGCGACGGTGGCAAGGAGCAGCGGGTAGACACCGAACATCACCAGGAGGCAGCCGATGTAGACGTCGGCGGTGAACGTGGCGTACTTGCCGATCAGATCCCAGCCGTAGGTGGCGATGGCGTAGCCGATGAGGCCGACGGTGCCGACCGGGGCGAGGCGGATGACCCACCACAGGGCCTTCTGCAGCAGCTCCAGGATGGACTGGCTGAGCGTCAGGATCGGCTGGGCCTTGTCGCCGAGCTTGAGGGCCGCGATACCGGCGACGGCCGCCATGAAGACGATCTGGAGCACGTTCAGGTCGGTGAACGGCGTGATCACGTTGCTCGGGATGATGCCGGTCAGGAAGTCGATCCAGCTGCCGGTGCGCTGCGGGAGCTCGCCGTCCTTGGGCGTCAGGCCGGTGCCGGAGCCGGGGTTGGTCAGCAGGCCGATGAGGAGGCCGATGGCGACCGCGATCAGCGATGTGATCATGAACCAGAGCAGGGTGTGGGTCGCCAGCCGGGCGGCGTTGTTGACCTTGCGCAGGTTGGTGATCGACACCAGGATCGCGAAGAAGACCAGTGGGGCGACGGCCAGCTTCAGCAGCTGGACGAAGATCGAGCCGACCTTGTCGAGCGTGGTGATGAGCCAGGAGACGTCGAAGGAACGGGCGAGCCAGCCGAGCAGGACACCGAGGATCAGACCGGCGACGATCTGGGCCCAGAAAGGGACCCGGGGTATACGTGAACCGGGGCCGGAGCCGGTGGACGGCTGCTCGGCCTCGGGGGCTGCGGACGCGGAATTCGCGGACACGGACACACTCCAGTGGGGGACGCATCGGGACGTACGAGGACACACGTACGGTCGTGCGATGGAACGGGGACGGGGTCGCGGCGCCCGCGTCGGGGGCGGCGCCGCTGCATGATGCCGTATCAGACGTTGCGGCAACAGACCGCGGACATACAGCGGCAGAGATCGACATGCAGGCGCGCCACGAGCGGGGGGCTCGCGGCATGACGGAGGCGCACTACTGTCTTCATGTCGAACACGTTAACACTTGAACTTTGAGATCCTCAAAGCCTTTCTTTGACCATGAGACAGGGGGCGGGCCACCCCAAACGGCCCAACGGCCGGAGAAACGCCGAAGCCCCGGCATGGGAGCGGTGCGCGCTCCGGGCCGGGGCTTTCGGCGGGTGTGAGGAAGCTTACTGAACCGCGTCCTCGCGGGTGCGGTTGGCGTCGAGGCGGGCCTTGGTCCGGTCGACGGTGGAGACGATCTGTGCGGACATCTCGTCGCGCTGCTTGCGCAGGAGTACGTAGCTGAGCGGGGCGGAGAGGACGAGGCCGAGCAGGATCACCCAGACGACGTTGGAGCCACCGAGCCCGGAGGGGATCAGCCCGAAGTGGACGGCGACACCGGCGACGAAGAAGCAGCCGACGAAGATCAACAGGCGCAATGCCGTGTACCGGATCATTGCGCTCGGCTTGGCAGCGGACACGGCTGACCCTCTCTCTTCCCACGAATCCCACGAACACTCGGCACAGTCCTGCCCGTCCAGTGAAGCATGGCCCGAATTCTCAGGGTTCAGGGGGTTCCCGGGCCGGGCGAGGAGAGGGCCACCCGGCCGAGCGGGAGCAGCATGACGACATCGTCGCGGTCGTCGCCCGGGGCGACCCGGATGGCGTCCGGGACCCGGCCGACCTCCTTGTAGCCGCAGGCGGTGTAGAAGCGGTCGGCGCCGGTGCCGCCCCGGCAGGTGAGGCGGATCGCCTCGATGCCGTCGAGGGAACGAGCCGCGTCGGCTGCGGCAGCCATGAGATCGCGTCCGCACCCCTGGCCCTGGAGGCGGGGGTGGACCATGACGGTGTAGAGCCAGAGCCAGTGCTTCATCAGCCGGTGGTCGTTGAGGGCGAGGAAGGCGGTGGCGGCGACCGCGCCGTCCTCGTCGCGGCCGACCAGCAGCCGGGTGCGGCCCTGCTCGATGGCGACCAGGTGCTTGAGCAGCTCGGGCCGGATCTCCTCGGCCGTGACGGGCGGCACGAATCCGACGGCGCCGCCCGCGTTGGTCACGTCGGCCCAGAGGGCGGTGATGCCGTCGCGCAGGGCGGGCGAGAACGCGGGATCCAGCTCGAAGGTAAGCGTCATTCAGCGAGAGTAACCATTACTCAGCGAGTGACTCAACCTGACCTCGAACACACGGAAGCCCCGGCCGGGGCAGCGGCCGGGGCTTCCGGAGATCGACGGGTGCGCCTCGTACGAAGCGGGGGTGCCTCAGACCCGCATCGGCTGCGGCGACTCGCGCCGGTCCGCCTCCGGGCCCGGGTACTCGCGCAGGATCTCGTACCGCGTGTTCCGCTCCACCGGCCGGAAACCGGCGTCGCGGATCAGGTCCAGCAGGTCCTCGCGGCCGAGCTTGTTCGGCGTACCGAAGTCGTCGGCGTCATGCGTGATCTTGTACTCGACCACCGAGCCGTCCATGTCGTCCGCGCCGTGCTGGAGCGCGAGCTGGGCGGTCTGCACGCCGTGCATCACCCAGAAGACCTTGACGTGCGGCACGTTGTCGAACAGCAGACGGGAGACGGCGAAGGTCTTCAGCGCCTCGGCGCCGGTCGCCATCGTCGTGCGCGCCTGGAGCTTGTTGCGGACCTTGCCGTCCTTCATGTCCACGAAATCGTGCTGGTAGCGCAGCGGGATGAAGACCTGGAAGCCGCCGGTCTCGTCCTGCATCTCGCGCAGCCGCAGCACGTGGTCGACGCGGTGACGGGGCTCCTCGATGTGCCCGTACAGCATCGTCGCCGGGGTCTTGAGCCCCTTCTCGTGCGCGAGGCGGTGGATGCGCGACCAGTCCTCCCAGTGGGTGCGGTGGTCGACGATGTGCTGGCGGACCTCCCAGTCGAAGATCTCCGCGCCGCCGCCGGTCAGCGACTCCAGACCGGCCGCGATCAGCTCGTCGAGGATCTCGGAGGCGCTCAGGCCCGAGATCGTCTCGAAGTGGTGGATCTCCGTCGCCGTGAACGCCTTCAGCGCCACGTTCGGCAGGGCTTCCTTCAGCGCGCTGAGCGAGCGCGGGTAGTAACGCCACGGGAGGTTGGGGTGGAGGCCGTTGACGATGTGCAGCTCGGTGAGGTTCTCGCCCTCCATCGCCTTGGCGAGGCCGACGGCCTCCTCGATCCGCATCGTGTACGCGTCCTTCTCGCCCGGCTTGCGCTGGAACGAGCAGTACGCGCACGAGGCGGTGCACACGTTGGTCATGTTGAGGTGGCGGTTGACGTTGAAGTGCACGACGTCACCGTTCTTACAGGTGCGCACCTCGTGGGCCAGCCCGCCGAGCCAGGCCAGGTCGTCGGACGCGTACAGCGCGATCCCGTCCTCGCGGGTCAGCCGCTCGCCGGCCCGGACCTTCTGCTCCAGCTCGCGCTTGAGTCCCGCGTCCACCTGGCCGCCTCCATTCCTCCGTACAACAGACCCCGCCAACCGTACTCCCCCACCCTTCGGGCGGGAGGGGCCCCCTTTACGGCGCTCCGCGCCTACGACTCCTCCGGAAGTTCCCCGACCCGGTTCTCCCACTTGGTGGAGAGCACGATCGTCGTACGGGTCCGGGAGACGCCCTTCGTGCCGCTCAGGCGGCGGATCGTCTTCTCCAGGCCGTCCACGTCCCCGACCCGGACCTTGAGCATGTACGAGTCGTCACCCGCGATGAACCAGCAGTCCTCGATCTCCGCGAGGTCCTTGAGGCGGCGCGCGACGTCCTCGTGGTCGGCGGCGTCGGAGAGCGAGATCCCGATCAGCGCGGTGACGCCGAGGCCGAGCGAGGCCGAGTCGACGGTGGCGCGGTAACCGGTGATGACACCGGCGGTTTCCAGCCGGTTGATGCGGTCGGTGACGCTGGGCCCGGAGAGCCCTACGAGCCGTCCCAGCTCGGCGTACGAGGCCCTGCCGTTCTCTCTGAGGGCCTGGATGAGCTGCCTGTCCACCGCGTCCATATGACTGAAACCTTCCATTGTTCAGCAGTACCGCGAGTTTACGTGTAGAATCTAAGGCATGCGGGGCTCACACCCTGCAAATCTTCTAGAACATCCAAGAAAAGCTTTCGAATCTTCAGGAGTGAACTTCACCGTGTACACGATCGAGATGGCCTACGCCCGGATGCGCGAGCTGCAGGACCTGGCCAACCGCTCGCGTGCCCACCAGCCCGCCGCCGCCCACCGCGTCGACAAGACCCGCGCCCCGCGCACCACCAAGAAGCGCTGACCCGCTCCCCTTATTACCGACCCGGGCTGCGGGAGCCGCCACCGAGCTCTCCCTCCCAGCGGCGGTACAGCCGGTGTTCCACCCCGGCCGCGTCCAGCACCCGCCCCGCGACGAAGTCCACCAGGTCCTGGATGTGCGTCGCGCCCGCGTAGAACGCCGGTGAGGCGGGCAGCACGACCGCACCCGCCTCGTCCAGGGCCACCATCTGCTTCAGCGTCTGGCCGCTCAGCGGGGTCTCGCGCACCGCGACGACGAGCGGGCGGCGCTCCTTGAGCGTCACGCTCGCGGCCCGCTGGAGCAGATCCTTCGACAGACCGAGCGCCACTCCGGCCACACAGGCCGTCGAGGCCGGCACGATGAGCATCCCCTTCGCCGGGTACGACCCGGAGGACGGCCCGGCGGCCAGATCACCGGCCGGCCAGTGGCGTACGCGCTCCAGCTCCGCATCGCCCACCGCGAAGGTGTCCGGCTTCCCGTCAGCGCCGCGCGCCAGCCAACAGCGCAGGTCCTCGCGCCAGTGCCCGTCCCGGAAGGCGATGCCCGTCTCGTCCAGCAGGGTGAGGCGCGAGGCCCGGCTCACCACCAGATCCACGCTCTCGCCGCCCGCCAGCAGCCCCCGCAGGACGGCTGCCGCGAACGGGGTCCCCGAAGCACCGGACACCCCGACAATCCAAGGCCGCCGCTGCTGATGAGTCACTGAAGTCCCGGATTCCACATCTGCGAGCCTATCCGGCACGCCTCCACGCCCCGCACCCGGAACCGGGCGGCGCCCCGGGACGTTCCACAGATGACGGGCAACCCGGGGGCAGGGGCAGACCATGGGCGATTACTGGAACACCGACCACCACCACAACAACACCGGCTCCAGGACGACCGGCAGCGCGCGGGCGCTCACGGCCGGGATCCTGATGGTGAGCTGGGTCGCCCTGCTGTGGCTCCTCGAAGGCATCGACGTGCTGACCGGAAACGCCCTGGACACCTACGGCATCAGCCCGCGCGAGATCGCCGAGCTGCGCGATGTGGTGCCCGCCGCGTTCCTGCACAGCGGCTGGGAGCACGTCGCCTCCAACAGCGTCCCGCTGCTGGTGCTCGGCTTCATAGCCGCCCTGGGCGGACTGCGCCGGTTCGCCGCCGTCGTCGCCACGATCATCGTGGTCAGCGGCGTGGGCGTCTGGCTGACCGCCCCGGCGTACACGGTGACGCTCGGCGCCTCCGGCGTGGTCTTCGGACTGCTGGGCTATCTGCTGGTCCGGGGCTTCGTGGACCGCCGCCCCTGGGACGTCCTGATAGGCATCGGCGTCGCCGTGGTCTACGGCTCGCTGCTCTGGGGCGTCCTGCCCACCGACTCGGGCATCAGCTGGCAGGGCCACCTCTTCGGCCTGATAGGTGGCGTGGCGGCGGCCTTCTTCTTCCGCCGCCCGCCGTCGCGCCGAGGCCCGGACAACCTGGTCACGGTCTGAGACGCAGGAGCCCCGGACTTACGGGGCCCGGACTTACAGGGCCCGGGCCTACGGGGTCAGGGCCTACGGGGTCAGGCCGCGCACCAGCAGGTCCAGCAGCGCGCAGGCGAAGAGCGCGATGCCGATGAAGCCGTTGACCGAGAAGAAGGCGCGGTTCAGCCGGGACAGGTCGTGCGGCCGCACCACGCGGTGCTCGTAGACGAACGCCACGGCGACGACCGCCATGCCGATCCAGTAGAAGACCTCCGCGTCCGTGGCCAGCCCGAACCAGACCAGCAGCCCGGTCGTGACCACGTGACACACCCGCGCGCCCCAGAGCGCGGCCGGGATCCCGAAGCGCGCCGGGAAGGAGAGCACCCCGTGGGCCCGGTCCGCCTGGACGTCCTGGCAGGCGAAGATCAGGTCGAAGCCGCCGATCCAGATCCCGACCGCCAGCCCCAGGATCACCGCGTCCCACGACCAGGAGCCGGTCACCGCGAGCCACGCGCCGACCGGCCCCATGGCCTGGGCCAGCCCCAGGATGGCGTGCGGGTAGTTCGTGAACCGCTTGCCGTACGGGTAGACCACCATCGGCACGACGGCCAGCGGCGCAAGCGCGAGGCAGAGCGGGTTGAGCAGGGCGGCGGCGCCCAGGAAGACGACGAGCGCGACGAGCGCCCCCGTCCAGGCCGACCGTACGGACACCGCCCCGGTGACCAGCTCACGCCCGGCCGTACGCGGATTACGGGCGTCGATCTCCCGGTCGATGATCCGGTTGGCGGCCATGGCGAAGGTCCGCAGCCCCACCATCGCGAGCGTCACGAGCAGCAGGGTGCCCCAGTGGATCGTGCCGTCCAGCCGGAACATCGCGGTCAGCGCGGCGATGTAGGCGAAGGGCAGCGCGAAGACCGAGTGCTCGATCATCACCAGCCGGAGGAAGGACTTGACCTTGCTGCTCGAAGGCGCGGCCCCGGGGACGGACGACGCCGCCGCTTCTGCCGCGCTGCTCACAGCCCGTACTCCTTCCAGCGGCGGTCGACCTTGGCCGCCGTCTCCGGGTCGGACTCGACCATCTCGGGCCAGCCGCCGTCCCGGGTGTAGCCCTCCGTGGGCAGCTTCCGGGTGGCGTCGATGCCCGCTTTGCCGCCCCAGAACTGCTGGTACGAGGCGTGGTCCAGGTGGTCGACCGGGCCTTCGGTGACCGTGAGGTCGCGGGCGTAGTCGGTGTTGCCCAGCGCCCGCCAGGCGACCTCGTGCAGATCGTGGACGTCGCAGTCGGCGTCGACGACCACGATCAGCTTGGTCAGCGACATCATGTGCGCACCCCAGATCGCGCTCATCACCTTCTGCGCGTGCTTCGGGTACTTCTTGTCGATCGAGACGATCGCGCAGTTGTGGAAGCCGCCCGCCTCGGGGAGGTGGTAGTCCACGATGTCCGGCACGATGATCTTCAGCAGCGGCAGGAAGAACCGCTCCGTGGCCCGGCCCAGCGGCCCGTCCTCGGTCGGCGGGCGGCCCACCACGATGGACTGGATCAGCGGCCGCTTGCGCATGGTGACGCAGTCGATGGTCAGTGCGGGGAACGGTTCCTGCGGGGTGTAGAAGCCGGTGTGGTCCCCGAACGGGCCCTCCGGCAGCATCTCCCCCGGCTCCAGCCACCCCTCGATGACGACCTCGGCCTGGGCCGGGACCTGGAGCGGCACGGTCTTGCAGTCGACCATCTCGATCCGCTTGCCCTGGACGAACCCGGCGAACAGGTACTCGTCGATGTCCCCGGGCAGCGGGGCGGTGGAGGCGTACGTCACGGCGGGCGGCGCGCCGAACGCGATGGCGACGGGCAGCCGCTCACCGCGCCGGGCGGCGACCTGGTAGTGGTTGGCGGAGTCCTTGTGGATCTGCCAGTGCATGCCGATGGTGCGCTTGTCGTGGCGCTGGAGGCGGTAGAGCCCCAGGTTCCGTACGCCGGTCTCGGGGTGCTTGGTGTGGGTGAGGCCCAGGTTGAAGAAGGAGCCGCCGTCGCCGGGCCAGGTGAAGAGCGCGGGCAGCTTCTCCAGGTCGACGTCATCGCCCTTCAGCACGACTTCCTGGACCGGCGCGTCGTCGGACTTCACCTTCTTCGGCGGTACGTGGACCATCGAGCCGAGCTTGCCGAAGGCTTCCCGTACGCCGACGAAGCCCTGGGGGAGCTCCGGCTTGAGCAGCCCGGCGATCTTGTCGCTGATGTCGCTGTAGGACTTCAGCCCGAGCGCCTTGAGGAGGCGCCGGTCGGTGCCGAACACGTTCATGGCCAGGGGCATCGAGGAGCCCTTGACGTTCTCGAAGAGCAGGGCGGGGCCGCCCGCCTTGTTCACCCGGTCGACGATCTCGCCGACCTCCAGGTGAGGATCGACCTCGGCCTTGACGCGCTTGAGATCACCATCGCGTTCAAGAGCCCGGAGCAGGGAGCGGAGATCGTCGTAAGCCATGCGGTCCAGTTTGTCATCCCCACCCGCGCCGCCCCGCCGGGGCTCCCCCGGCCCCGTGGCCGGAAAGTCCGCCCCTCCCGCTCGGAAAGCCTGCCCCTCCCGCTCGGAAGTCCGCCCCGCCGCTCCGAAAGTCCGCCCTCCACCCGGGAAGTCCGGCTCCGGGCCCCGGCTCCCCGGCGGCGAGCCGGTACCCTGGCCGCGACACCGGGGAACACCGAACCCCGCCGCCGCTCACTGGGGGACGCGCCATGAGAGCCCTGATGTTCATCGTCCCGCTGGCTCTGACGATCTACGCCTTCATCGACTGCCTGAACACCTCCGAGGAGGACACCAAGCATCTGCCGAAGATCGCCTGGGTCTTCATCATCCTGCTGTTCTGGATCGTCGGCCCGGTCGTCTGGCTCGTCGCGGGCAAGGCACGCCACAACGCGGCCGGAGGCGTCGGCGCCTCCTCCTGGCAGCGGGGCAGGCGCACCCAGTGGGTGGCCCCGGACGACAACCCCGACTTCCTGAAGTCGCTCAAGGACGACAAGAACGAGACGAACGGGACGAGCGGGACGAAGGACGAGGCCCCGGCGGGCGAGAAGAGCACGAAGGACTCCGCGGACCTCAAGGACTGGGAGGCGGACCTGCGCCGCCGCGAGGAGGAGCTCAAGCGCCGCGACGGCGGCTCGGGCCCCGAGGACAAGACCCCGCCCACTTCCTGACGGCTGTTCCTCCCGGCAGGGGTGATCTTTCCGACCGGCGCGGGTGATCTTTCCGACCGGCGCGGTGGGCGCGTCACGGGGCCGGCCTCGGCCATCCTCGAAGGGGTAACACAGGCACCACACGCGTGACCTTCTTTTATGGGCACGCGTGAACCTCCTGAGGAGCCCCCACATGCCCGCCACCCCCACCGAGGCACCCTCCGAGACTCCCGCCGAGCTCGTCGCCCGCCTCCGCGTCACCTTCCGTACCGGCCGCACCAAGGAGCTCTCCTGGCGCACCGGCCAGTTGGAGCGGCTGCGCGCCCTGCTCACCGAGCACGGTGACGACCTCGCCGCCGCCCTCCGCGCCGACCTGGGCAAGAGCCGCAAGGAGGCGTACCGGACCGAGATCGACTTCACGGTCCGGGAGATCGACCACACCCTGGAGCACCTGGACGGCTGGCTGCGGCCCGAACCCGCCCCCGTACCGCCGCATCTCGCGCCGACCGGGGCCACCGCGCACACCGTGCTGGACCCGCTCGGGGTCGTCCTGGTCATCGCGCCCTGGAACTATCCGGTGCAGCTGCTGCTCGCCCCGGTCGTGGGCGCGCTGGCGTCGGGGAACTGCGTGGTGGTCAAGCCCAGCGAGCTGGCGCCCGCGACCTCCGCCGCCGTGGCCCGGCTGCTGCCGCAGTACCTGGACACGGACGCGGTCGGGGTCGTGGAGGGCGCGGTGGAGGAGACCACCGCCCTGCTGGAGCAGCGCTTCGACCACATCTTCTACACCGGCAACGGCACGGTCGGCCGGATCGTCATGGCCGCCGCCGCCAAGAACCTGACCCCGGTCACGCTGGAGCTCGGCGGCAAGTCCCCGGTCTTCGTCGACCGGGGTACGGACCTGAAGGCCGTGGCGGGGCGGCTCGCCTCGGGCAAGTTCCTCAACGCCGGGCAGACCTGTGTGGCCCCCGACTACGTCCTGACCGACCCGGAGACCGCCCCGGCCCTCGCGGAGGCGCTGGCGGCCGCCGTGGAGGGGCTGTTCGGGCCGGACCCGGCGGACCACCCCGAGTACGGGCGGATCGTGAACGAGCGCCACTTCGACCGGCTGACGGCCCTGCTGGACTCCGGCCGTACGGTGACCGGCGGCGCCCACGACCGGGGCACGAAGTACATCGCGCCGACCGTGCTGGCCGATGTCGCGCCGGACGCGCCCGTGATGGGCGAGGAGATCTTCGGCCCGATCCTGCCGCTGGTGACGGTGGACGGCCTGGACGGGGCGATCGGCTTCATCAACGACCGGGACAAGCCGCTGGCGCTGTACGCGTTCACCGACTCCCCCGCCGTACGGGAGAGGCTGCTGGCCGAGACGTCGTCGGGCGGGGTCGGCATCGGGCTGCCGCTGGCCCATCTGACCGTCCCGGACCTGCCGTTCGGCGGGGTCGGCGAGAGCGGCATGGGCAGCTACCACGGCCGCTACTCCCTGGAGACGTTCAGCCACCGCAAGGCGGTCCTGGACACTCCGCTGGGCTGACGGCACGCAAGCGCCCCGGACGGAGACCCGCCCGGGGCGCGCTGTACCGGCCGGGTCAGACCCCGGGCGCTGTACCGGCCGGGTCAGACCCCGGCGTAGGAGTGCAGACCGGTGACGAACATGTTCACGCCGTAGTAGTTGAACAGCCAGCAGCCGAAGGCGATCAGGGCCAGGTAGGCGGCCTTGCGGCCCTTCCAGCCGGCCGTGGCGCGGGCGTGCAGATAGGCGGCGTAGGCGACCCAGGTGATGAAGGACCAGACCTCCTTGGGGTCCCAGCCCCAGTACCGGCCCCAGGCGTCGCCCGCCCAGATCGCGCCCGCGATGATCGTGAACGTCCAGAGCGGGAAGACCGCCGCGTTGACGCGGTAGGCGAACTTGTCCAGCGACGACGCCGCGGGCAGCCGCTCCATGACCGAGGTGGCGAACTTCCCGGGCGTGCCGCCGGAGGCGATCTTGTTCTCGTAGCTGTCGCGGAAGAGGTAGAGGACCGTACTGACCGCGCCGAGGTAGAAGACCGAGCCGCAGATGATCGCGGTCGAGACGTGGATCCACAGCCAGTACGAGTGCAGCGCGGGGACCAGCTGGTCGCTCTCGGTGTAGAGGACCGTCGTCGCGAGACCGAGGTCCAGCAGGACCGTGGTGACCAGGGGGAGGCCCATCCAGCGGACGTTCTTCTTCAGCGCGAGCAGCAGCAGGTAGACGCCGACCGCCACGGTGGAGAAGGTGATCGAGAACTCGTACATGTTGGCCCAGGGGGCCCGCTGCACCGAGAGGGCGCGGGTGATGACCCCGCCCGCCTCCACGGCGAAGGCCACCACGGTCAGCGAGACCGCGATCCGGCCCCACAGGTCGCCCTTGAACGTGCCGCCCGCCGCACCCGGCCCGTCGGGCACGTCACGGGTTCCGGCGGCGGCACGGGTGACGACCTTCGGCCGCTCCAGTACGGCGGTGCCACCGGCCTGGGTGACCACCTGGGGGGCGGCGGCCGAGCCACCGGCCGCGGAGCCGGACAGCGCGGCGGCCGTGCGGCCGACCTTGCTGCGGCTGCCGAGGACCCACTCCGCGATGTGTGCGAAGAAGGCCAGGGTGTAGACGGCCATCGACGAATAGATCAGCACATTGCTGATCTCCGCCAGATTCTCGTTCGTTGCGGCGGCGAGATTCACTTCTCAGCCCCTTCGGAAGGTGCTTCGGCAGGGTGTACGGGCCGGGTCCCGGCCTCGTTGGTGGCGTCGTCGGGTGCGCCCCGTCCATCTTCTGCGGACGCGGGCGTGTCCGGTTTCTGCTCGGCGGCCGACGCGGCCGGGACCGCCGACGCCGCCGGGGAGGCCGGGGCGACCGGCGCCGTCGTGATCAGGGCGGCCGCGAGGTCGCCCAGCTCCTCGGGGAGCTTCGCGGACTCGCTGCGGCCCAGGCCCGCCATCTCCACGACGGTCACCCCGTCCGGGCCCCGGACCGCCCGCACCCACACCCGGCGGCGCTGGATGAACAGCGAGGCGGCGAGTCCGGCGATGGCGGCGATGGAGCCGCCGAGCGCCCAGCCGTTGCCCGGCTGCTGCGAGATCTGGAAGCTGGCCCACTCCTCGACGGCGTCGAAGGTGATCGACCCCGCCCCGTCGGGCAGCTCCAGCTTCTCGCCGGGGCGCAGCATCTTCTTGAGGAGTTCGCCGTCCTCGTTCTTGAACTCCTTCATCTTGGACGTGTCGAGCTGGTACACGTTCTGCGGCAGCCCGGAGTCCACGCCGAGGGAGCCGGTGTACGCGCTCAGCGCCAGCACCGGGTACTCCGCCCCCGGGAACTGCGAGAACATCTGGCCCTTGCCCTCGCCCGCGAACGTCGGCACGAAGAACGCCTTGAAGCCGAGCTGCGTCTTGGTGCCCTTCTTGTCGCGGTAGCCGTCCATCACCTTGATCGCGCCCGTGGAGGTGATGTTGTTGTCGATCGGCAGCAGCGGTACGGAGCTCCGCGAGACGACCTTGCCCCGGCCGTCCCGGACGGTGACGACGGGGGCGTAACCGTGGGCGATCAGATAGACCTTGGTGCCGTCCACGACGAGCGGTTCGTTGACGCGGATGACGCCCTTGCGCTCGGGCCCCTCGACGCCCTCGGTGTACGTCACCCGGGCCTCGAAGGTGCGGGGGGTGCCGCGCTGCGGGCCGCTCTCCTCGTACGTACCGACGAAGTCGTCCAGGGAGAAGTGGAAGGGGGCCATCGTGTCCGGGTCGTAGAGCGAGCCGGACTTGAAGTCGTCGTACTGGGTGAGCGTGTTGGCGAAGCCGCCGCCCTCCACGACCAGCTTGCCGCCCTCGGACTTGAAGAGCTGCCCGGCGGCGAAGGCCACCAGCATCACGATCAGGGCGATGTGGAAGACCAGGTTCCCGGCCTCGCGGAGGTAGCCCTTCTCGGCGGCGACCGCGTCACCCACCGTGTGGGCCCGGAACCGCCGCTTGCCCAGCACGCCGAGGGCCGCCTCACGGACCGCCTCGGGCTCCGCCTCCGTACGCCAGGTCGTGTACGCGGGCAGCCGGGTCAGCCGCTTCGGGGCGCCCGGCGGGCGGCTGCGGAGCTGGCCGACGAACTGGCCGGTGCGCGGCACGATGCAGCCGATGAGCGAGACGAACAGCAGGATGTAGATCGCGGAGAACCACACCGAGCTGTAGACGTCGAAGAGCTGGAGCTTCTCGTAGATCGGCGTGAGGGTGGTGTGCTGGTCCTTGAACTCCTGGACCTTGAAGTCGTCGACGCTGGTCTGCGGGATCAGCGAGCCGGGGATGGCGCCGAGGGAGAGCAGGAAGAGCAGGATCAGCGCGACCCGCATCGAGGTGAGCTGCCGCCAGAACCAGCGGATCCAGCCGATCACCCCCATCGCGGGGACGCCCGCTCCGGCCTCGATGGTCTCCTCGCGCGGCGCGGTGGAGAGCCGGTCACCGGCCGCGGTGTTGACTCGCTCCTGCTCGCGCTCGTCCGCAGGGACATCCGTACGAGCGCCGGTGTCCGTGCCGTTCGTCTTGCTCATGAACTCAGATCCCCACAACGAAGCCGCTGGACCAGCTCTGCATCTGCTGCATGAGCGTCGCCCACACGCCCGTCAGCAGCAGGATTCCGGTCACGATCATCATGCCGCCGCCGATCCGCATGACCCATGCGTAGTGGCGCTTGACCCAACCGAACGCGCCAAGCGCCTTGCGGAAGGCGACCGCGGCCAGGATGAACGGGACGCCGAGTCCGAGACAGTACGCGACGGTCAGTATCGCGCCACGTCCGGCGGTGCCCTCGTTGAACGCGAGCGTGCTCACGGCGGCGAACGTCGGGCCCATGCAGGGCGTCCAGCCGATCCCGAAGAGCGCTCCCAGCAGCGGCGCCCCGGCCAGCCCGGCCACCGGCTTCTTGTGGATGCGGAACTCGCGCTGTGTCACGCCCGGCAGGAACCCCATGAAGAAGACGCCCATGAGGATCATCAGAACGCCGAGGACCTTGTTGATCACTTCGGCGTGCACCTGGAGCTCCCGGCCGAAGAAGCCGAAGAGCGCACCGCCCGAGACGAAGACGACGGTGAAACCGAGGACGAACAGCGCGGCACCCGTCACGACCCTGCCCCGCCGGGCCTCGGCCAGGTCGGTGCCGCTGATCCCGGTGACGTAACTCAGATAGCCGGGGACGAGCGGCAGGACGCAGGGCGAGAAGAACGAGATGAGACCGGCCAGCAGTGCGATGGGCAGCGACAGCAGCAGGGTGCCGGTCAGGACGGTCTCGTTGGCCGTGGCCAGCGTCACGGTGGACTCGTGCCCGGCGAGCAGGGCGGTCCCGTGGTGGGCGGCGAGCGGGATCACCGGATCACTTCTCCGCGATGATCGGGTCGATCATCTCGCGCAGCTGCTTGTCGTCCAGTTGCTGGAGCGTGCGGGCCGCGATCTTCCCGTCCCGGTCGACGACCACCGTGGAGGGGATGGCCTGCGGGTTCAGGGTGCCCTTGGGGAAGCGGAGGATGAGCTTGCCGATCGGGTCGAAGAAGCTCGGGTAGGTGATCCCGTAGTCCTTCTCGAAGTTCACCGCGGGGTCCGGCTGCGCGTCCCGGGTGTTTATCCCGAGGAACTGGACGCCCTGGTCGGCGGTCTCCTCGGAGACCTGCGCGAAGTACTTCGCCTCCAGGCGGCAGGGGCCGCACCAGGAGCCCCAGACGTTGAGCACGACGACCTTGCCCTTGTAGTCGGCGAGGTCGAGCGGCTTGCCGTCCAGTCCGGTGCCGGTGAGCTTCGGAGCGTCGGGCCGCTCGCCCTTCGCGACGGTGGAGATGCCCCCGCTGCCGGTGATGAAGTTGGTGTTGCCGCCGCCCTGGGCCTTGTTGCCGTCCCCGCAAGCGGACAGCGTCAGGGCACCGGCCACGGCGGTGGCGGCGAGCAGGGTGAAGCGGCGTCGGGACGCACGGCCAAAGCTCATGTGAAAAGTTTCGCATGGCAGTTCCGGCGATCTCCCGCACCCCCCTCGGTGCCCGTAAAGCCCCTTGTCAAGCCTGTTTAAAGAAGGAGTTCCAGCCACCTGCGGGCGCCTGTCCGACGTCCAGGGTGCGGAGCTTGGTGAGGACGGCGGGATCCTGTACGTCGAGCCAGTCGACGAACTGCCGGAAGGAGACCAGCCGTACGTCCTTCTTGCCGGCGGTCTTCTTGATCACTTCTTCCACGGCGTCCATATAGATGCCGCCGTTCCACTGCTCGAAGTGGTTGCCTATGAAGAAGGGCGCGCGATTCGTCGTGTAGGCGCGCTCGAAACCGGCGAGATAGGCACCGGCGGCCTGCTTGCGCCAGCCCGGATAACGCGAGGGCATGCCCTTGGTCGAATTCTTCGACTGGTTGGCGAGGATGTTGTAGTCCATCGAGAGGACCTCGAAGGAGTGCCCGGGGAACGGCATCGCCTGGAGCGGGAGGTCCCAGACACCGCCGCGCTTCACGGGCCACGTCTGACGGCCGCCGGGCGAGCTGGCATCGTAGCGCCAGCCCAGTTTGCTCGCGGTCGGCAGGAGATTGTCCTGGCCGAGCAGACAGGGAGTGCGGCCGCCGATCAATTCCTTCCGGTAGTCGAACGGCAGCGGGTCCTCGTCCTCCCAGCCGGTATTGGTCCGCCATTCCGTGACGAACGACACAGCCTGATCGATCTCGCTCTGCCATTGCGCGGAGGTCCAGCGCTCGACGGAACCGGAACCGCCGCAGAAATGCCCGTTGAAGTGGGTGCCGATCTCGTGGCCGTCCAGCCAGGCCTGACGTACGTACGTCAGCGTGTCCTTGACGTGATCATCCGTGAGATAGCCGATGTCGGAGGCGCCGCGGGGGTTGTTCGGGGGACGGTAGAGGGATTTCTTCGACTCGGGCAGCAGATAGATCCCGGAGAGGAAGAAGGTCATCGCGGCGTCGTGGTCCTTGGCCAGCTTGAGAAAGCGCGGGAAGAGCCCGTTGCCGACCTCGCCCGCCCCGTCCCAGGAAAAGATCACGAACTGCGGCGGCGCCTGGCCGGGTTCGAGCGGAACGGGGGCGGCGGGCTGGTGGGGCTGCTTTCCGGTGTCGGCGGTGGAGCCGTCACCGATCAGCCGGGCCTTCTTCTTCGGGGAACCGTTTCCGCTGCCCGTACCGTCCTTGCCGGTGTCGCCCTTGCCGGCACCGCTGCCGTCATCGGACCGGCCGCCCTCCGCCGAGCCGGAGGAACTGGAGAAACCACAGCCGGCGAGTCCGATCGCGGCGGCGGTACCGAGCCCCGCGCCGAGCAGTCCCCTTCGATTGATGTCGCGCATGTCGTCCCCATCTGCGGTCGTTTTATCCCAAGGCCATACAAACTGCTGAAGGATGAGAGGCCTGAGACAACGCGACGGTTCCGTGCAATTGGGGACTTTCTTAACGCTTTACCTTGTGGCGGACCTGCCGGTCACCTCGTGGCGGGGCTGGCCGTCACCTGGGCCGCCGGTCACCTCGTGGCGGGGCCGGTCGTCACCTTGCGGCCGGCCTGGGGAGCGTCTGGTCCCGGTCCGCCGGACACCCCCTGACGGCCGGATCCGTCCCACCATGGAACTTCGCCGCGTCCACGTCAAGGTCGGCGCCCAGCAGCTTCACCAGGGCGTCGGCCAGGAACCCGCGCCAGCAGGCGTAGTCGTGGCCGCCGTTGTGGACGGTACGGGTCACCCGGTGACCCCGGGCACGGAGCACCGCCTGGAGAGCCTCGCTGTGTTCCGCCAGGGCACCCTCGTGCAGGCCGACATCGAAGTGGACGACGGCTCCGGGCGCTTCTTCCTGCCCCTCCCGTCCTTCTCGCCCTTCTCGTCCTTCCAGGAGGCCGTCGCGGAGTCCGGCGGCGAGGGTGGCCAGCCAGGGTGTCCCGACCGCGTCCGGGGCCGGCACCCCGGGTACGAGCTCCGGCCGCCACCACAGGGACGGGGACTGCGCGACGACCCCGCCGAACCGTTCGGGCCGGGTGAGACCGGCGTACAGCGCGGTCATCCCGCCGAGCCCCTGACCGGCGACCACGGTCCACTCCGGCCGCGCGGTCAGCGACCACCGGGCGCTCGCCCAGGGCACCACCTCATCGGCGAGGAAGGAGGCGTAGCTCTCCCGCCCGCCCAGCTCCAGCCTGCGCGTGACGGGGTCGACGGCGTCCGGGGCGAGGACCACGAGCGGCGGGAGGACCCCGTCGGCGATCAGCGCGTCCAGGGTGTCGTGGAGGCCGAGGCGGCCGAACCACATGTCGCCGTCGCAGAGGACGAGCAGGGGTTGCGCTCCCCGCACCGCTTCCGTCCCCCGCACCGCTTCCGCCCGCCGCTCCGGGCCGGGGTCCCGGCCCGGCGGCAGGTACGCCCAGACGTCCCGCTCCACGCCCAGGACACCCGCCGCGACGGTGTGCCGTTCGACCGTGCCGCACGGGATGCCGCTCCGCCGGGCGCTCCAGGGCTGGGGCGGGGCCTCGGGCAGGGCGAGGACCGAGCCCTGCGCCGTACGCCAACGGGCCGGTATCCGGTCCGGGTTGAGCGGGTCGGCCCCCGCGTGCGCCCGCAGCGCCAGCAGCCGCTGCTGGAACAGGGCCGGATCGGTGGGGGCGGGCCCCGCGGAGATGTCGGCCACCATCCGGTAGGAGGCGCGGTGGTCCGCGCGCAGCCGGTAGCCGAGGTACCAGACGTCGGTGCCCGGCAGATGGTGGAGGAGCGAGCCGGCGAGCCGGTCGGGGTCGCCGATGCCGGGGGCCAGCAGCAGGACCCGGCGGGTGGCGCGGTGGCCGCGCCACAGGAAGGTGACGGCCCGGTGGCCGGGGGCGTCGTCGAGCTCCTCGACGAGGGGGGTGCCGGCGTGGGCGGCCTCGGCCCAGAACGCCTCGGTCAGCGCGGACCGGGCGGCGGCGTCCCGGGCGCCTTCGAGCTGCCGGGCGAGCCGGGCGATGCGGGGGCCGGTGACGGGCCAGGGGGCGGCGTCCGCCGCGTCCGTACAGTCACTCATCGGCGTGCCGCCTCACCGGGCCGGACCGCGGTGCCGGTCTGGGGTCGGGGGCGTTGGTCAGGGCAGTAAGCGTCATCGCTCCACCGTTCTCGCAGCTAACTTAGCTTAGCCTAACCTAATCTAACGCACCGGCACTTCTCTTTTAGGGGACGGCGGCCGCCCACGGGACACGGCACCGCCACACACGGGATACGGCCCCGCCTACGAGAACGGGACCGACCGCGGCAGCAGTCGGTCCCGTATGTTCACGGCCCGTACGTCCCGTGTGTTCACGGCACGTACGGAGGGCTTACGCGCCGAACGCCTTCGACTTCCCCTTCACCGGCTTGGCCCCGGCCAGCAGGTGTACAGGCACCAGGTCGCGGGCCGGCTCCGAGTAGCCGACCGAGACGATCTTGTCGCCCTGGTACGTGAAGCTGGTCAGCGAGGCCAGCGTGCACTGCCGCTTGCGCGGGTCGTGCCAGAGCCTGCGGCGCTCCACGAAGGAGCGGACGATCCAGATCGGCAGCTGGTGGCTGACGCAGACCGCCTCGTGCCCGCGCGCCGCGTCCTTGGCGGCGTCCAGCGCCCCCATCATGCGGACGACCTGCTCGATGTACGGCTCACCCCAGGACGGCTTGAACGGGTTGGTCAGGTGCTTCCAGTTGTCCGGCTTGCGCAGCGCCCCGTCGCCGACGCCGAAGGTCTTGCCCTCGAAGACGTTGGCGGCCTCGATGAGCCGGCCGTCGGTGGCCAGGTCCAGGCCGTGCGCCTTGGCGACGGGCGCGGCCGTCTCCTGGGCGCGCTCCAGCGGGGAGGCGACGACATGGGTGATGTCGCGCTTCTCCAGGTGGTCGGCGACCCGGTCGGCCATCTGCCGGCCCAGCTCGGAGAGGTGGTAGCCGGGGCGGCGCCCGTACAGGACACCGTCCGGGTTGTGCACCTCGCCGTGGCGCATCAGGTGCACCACGGTGATGTCCTTGCGGCTGCCGTGCACACCGCTTCCGGCCTCGCGGCTTCCGTTCTCGCTGCTCATGCGGTGGCCTCCGATGCGGCACGGGCGGCGGCGGGCAGGGCGGCGGCGACGCGCTCGATCGCCCGCTCGTCGTGGGCGGTGGAGACGAACCAGGACTCGAAGGCGGAGGGCGGCAGGTAGACGCCCTGCTCCAGCATCGAGTGGAAGAAGGCGGTGAAACGGAACGCCTCCTGCTTCTTGGCGTCGTCGTAGTTCCGGACCGGCTGGTCCGTGAAGAAGACCGAGAACATGTTGCTCGCCGAGGAGACGGTGTGCGCGACGCCTTCCTTGGTGAACGCGTCGCCCACAAGGGTGCGCAGTTCGGCGGAGACCGCGTCGATCTTCGCGTACGCCGCGTCGTCGAGCAGCCGCAGCTGGGCGAGGCCGGCGGCGGTGGCGACCGGGTTCCCGGAGAGGGTGCCCGCCTGGTAGACCGGCCCGGCCGGGGCGAGGTGGGCCATCACGTCGGCGCGGCCGCCGAAGGCCGCGGCGGGGAAGCCACCGCCCATGACCTTGCCGAAGGTCATCAGGTCGGGGCGGACGCCGTCGACGCCGTACCAGCCGGCCTTCGACGTACGGAAGCCCGTCATGACCTCGTCGGAGATGTACAGGGCGCCCTGCGCCGCGCAGAGCTCCTTGAGCCCGGCGTTGAAGCCGTCGGCGGGCGGGACGACGCCCATGTTGCCGGGCGAGGCCTCGGTGATCACGCAGGCGATCTCGCCGGGGTGCGCGGCGAAGGCGGCCCGTACCGCGTCCAGGTCGTTGTACGGCAGGACGACGGTGTCCCCGGCCGTGGCGCCCGTGACACCGGGCGTGTCGGGGAGGCCGAAGGTGGCGAGCCCGGACCCGGCCGCGGCGAGCAGGGCGTCCACGTGCCCGTGGTAGCAGCCTGCGAACTTCACGACCTTGGCCCGGCCGGTGAATCCGCGCGCCAGCCGGATCGCCGACATCGTCGCCTCGGTGCCGGAGGAGACCAGACGGACCTGCTCGACCGGCTCGATCCGCGCCACGATCTCCTCGGCCAGCGCGACCTCGCCCTCACCCGGCGTACCGAAGGACGTGCCCCGGGAGACCGCTTCCTGGACGGCGGCAATGACCTCGGGGTGGGAGTGGCCGAGAATCATCGGCCCCCATGAGCAGACGAGGTCGACGTACTCCCGGCCGTCGGCGTCGGTGAGGTACGGACCGGTGCCGGACACCATGAACCGGGGCGTACCGCCCACGGCCCGGAAGGCACGCACGGGTGAGTTCACGCCGCCGGGCGTCACGACGGACGCCCGGTCGAACAGCGACTGCGAAACTGGGGCTTCGTATGAATACGCCACTTTGGTCCTGATCTGCGATTCGGGTATCGGGAGGCCGGGCCGGAAAATCCAAGGTAATCCCGGCCACCGGTGAGCAGGGAGCGCGGTCCCCTCGTATCACGAAAGAGCGTCGGCACCCTCACGTCTGCGAAACTGGGGCGACATAGGGAAAGCTCACACATGCATGGTGTCAGAGGCACGGACGGTCTCGCGGACAGGTGTTTCACCGCACGCCCGCGGGGGAGGTCACTGACACGATGATCGGGTTGCGCGGCGGGGGCTGTGTCTCCTAAGAAGTAGTCGGGTGGATGAGATATGCATCGCGGTGGCGGAGTGGGCGAAGGGACCGACGACCTGGGGCCCGAGCCTGCCCGGCGAGGGCGGCACCGGCGCAGGGCCGAGCGCGCACAGGGCAGGGGCGCGGAGAGCACGCCGCCCCCCGGGAGCAGGAGCAGTGGCGGAATGGGGGTGACCTACAAGTACTTCGGTGCCCCGGACGGGGCCACCGCGGCACGTGTGCCCATTTCGATGCGCCCGGAGGAGCTGGGCGGCGACGAGCTGGGCATGGGCGGCATGTTCACCAAGATCAAGCCGGAGACGGTGGCCGCCATGGTCCTGACCGGCATCCAGGGCATACCCCTGCACAAGGTCCCTCCGCTGGAGCTGGTCGTCCTCCACCCCGACTACGCGGTGGTCAAGCTCCCCATGACCGTCGTCGACCCGCTGCGCGGCGTCGGCGAGGAATCCGTCGGCGCGGCGGCCTTCATCTGGTCCACGGTCCCCGACCGCGGCGGCCCGCGCGACGCGTTCAACGTCTACCAGCTGCTCCACGAGTGGCAGGACTTCTCGCACCGGCTGCATGACGCGGGGCACCAGGCGTACTGCCTGGTCTGGCCCTGAGGTGCTGTCCGGTCCCGCCCTGAGAACTGCCTGGTCCGGGCCCTGATGTTCTGGGCCTGAGGCAAGGCGGCCCGTTTCACCCGCCGCCCTCCGGCCGCCGCGCCGCCCTCTCGGCGGCGGCAGCGGTGGTGGTGGTGGCGTCGGTGGTGGTGGCGTCGGTGGCTGCTGCGGTGGTCGCGCGGCCGCTCGCGGCGAGGAGCGCGAGCAGCGCCGTCACCGCGACCAGGACGACGACCAGCAGCAGAACCGTCCCGGCCGTCGGACGGTTGTGGAGCGCGAAGACCAGGGTCACCACCAGCAGCGCGGCCAGGACGGCCCACCGCCGGTGGGCCTGGGTCCAGGTGCCGACCCGGCCGGTGCGGATCTCGTGGTCGTACGCCCACCGCGCCACGGAGTCCGCGGCGCGCTCGGAGGTGCTCCGCACAGCGCGCGGCAGCCGCCCGGGCCCGATCAGGTAGGCGCCGAGCGCGATGACCAGGCCCAGCACGATCGCCGTGCGCAGGCCCGCCCTCAGGAAGTGCGTCAGGGTGTCGAAGACGGCAGCGGCGGCGGCCTCCGACTGGACCCGGGACGGGAGATGGTCCAGGTAGAAGCGCCGGGCGACCGCCAGGACGACGGCCACGACCAGACAGGCGAGCGCCGCCCCCAGGGCCGTACGGGCCAGGGCGCGGCGGCGGCGACGGGCCAGCAGCACGCCGACCGCGCCGATCACCACGACGAGTACGGGAAGCCAGTTCCCGATCGTGTCCAGGAGGCGGGCTCCCGTACGGATCTTCCCCAGCTGGTCGGAGTGGAGGAGCACCAGCTGCTTGTCGACCTCGGGGATCCTGGCCGCCGGGGACAGCCCGGCGTCCACCAGCTCCCGCTTGACCTGCTCGACGGCCTCGCCGACATCCAGCGTGACGGTCCCCCCGTCCACGCCCACGGCTCCCCGGCCCTCACCGGTCAGCGCGTGCACGACCGCGGCGTGGGCCCGCCGGTTGGCGTTGGTCCAGACCCGCTCGAAGCGATCGCTCCGTACGAAACGGGTGGCCGCCTTCTCCACCGTGCCGTCGACCGCCGCGTCGAGCTGCGGGCCCAGCCCCTCCACGGCCTCCGCGGCGCGCGACGGCAGCCCCTGGGACCGCAGCCATGCGGCGATGTCCGCGGCGGCCCCGACGCCGTCCACCCGTACGTCCACGGCCTGCGTGATGCGCGCGGCCGCCGCCTCCTCGATCGCCGGGTCCGAGGCCAGCGGCGAGACCGTTTCCACGTACTGGCCGTTGTCCAGAGCGATGTCGTGCACCCACACCGTGAGCAGCGCCACCGGCACGAGCAGGCAGGTGAGCACCGTGAGCACCGCCGAGAGAACGCTCCGCGCGGCCGCCGGGGCCCGCCCGGACCCGCCACTCGCCACCGCACGGCCCACGCCCGGGTCGGCGGCGGGCTCGGACGGCTCGCGCGGGCTGGTCATACGTGCTCCGGGGTTCGGGGGAGGGGGTCGGCCTGTCTCCATTCCGGATGCTCCAGGGCGGAACGGCCCGCCCAGGTGGGCCGTACGGGCGAGACGCCGACGGCGGCCCGCACGGAGAGGCTGCGGGGAGACCCAAAGGTGAGGCCCAAAGGTGAGGCCCAAAAGCCGCGAAGCCGCCGGACATCCGAAACATCCGGACATGCGGCACCCACCCCCCGGTGATGCAATGAGCAGCCCGGGCAGAACCCGGCACCGGGCAGGAACCGGCACGGGCACCGGACTGGAACCGGCGCCGGGCTGGATCGCCTTCGAACCGGCAGGAGGCCCCCCTTGCGCAGGGATTCCGGGGCGCGCGTTGGCCCCGTACAGCGTTGGTCCGCCCGTCTCGCCCTCCTGGCCGGACTCGCCGCGATCGTGGTCCTGCTCGTCTTCGCCGGGCTCAGCAGCCTCGCACTCCTGGGCGCCGGGATCGCAGGACTGGCCGTATCCGCGGCCAGCCTGTGGTGGGCGCTGACCCTGCGAGGCATCGGCAGACCGCTCGCCCTCGCCCTGGCCGCCGCCGCCCCGCTCGCGGTACTGGCGCTCTACGCATGGGCGGAGCTGCTGTGGGTCGTCCTGGTCTCCCTCGCCCTGTGGGCACTCGGGGTGTACGTCGGCAGAGCAACACTCAGCAGAGACAGGAGCAGAGGCGGGGACAGGGACAGCGATACGGACAGCGATACGGACACCGAGCGGTCCGGCCCTCCGGAGCTGCGGACGGCTCCGCCCCGGCGCCCCTTCCTGATCATGAACCCCCGGTCGGGCGGAGGAAAGGTCGGAACGTTCCGCCTCAAGGAGAAGGCCGAGGCGCTCGGCGCCGAGGTCCTCCTGCTGGACACGGCCCACCAGCAGGACGTGGGCGCGCTCGCCGAACGGGCGGTCGAGGACGGCGCCGACCTCCTCGGAGTCGCGGGCGGTGACGGCACCCAGGCCCTGGTCGCCGGAGTCGCGGCCGGCCGTGGCGTCCCCTTCCTGGTGATCCCGGCCGGAACCCGCAACCACTTCGCCCTCGACCTCGGCCTGGACCGCGAAGACCCCTCGACCAGCCTGGACGCGCTCACGGACGGCGTCGAACTCCTCGTCGACCTCGGTTTCGTCGGCGAACGGGCCTTCGTCAACAACGCCTCCTTCGGCGCCTATGCGGCCGTGGTGCAGAGCCCCGCCTACCGCGACGACAAGGTCGGCACCACCCTCCGTACGCTCCCCGACGTACTGACCCGCCGACGCGGCCCCCGGCTGTCCGTCCGCGCCGGGGACACGGTCGTCGACGGACCACAGGCCGTGCTCGTCAGCAACAACCCCTACCGGACGGACGACCTCGCCGGTCTCGGACGCCGTGAGGTCCTGGACTCGGGCGCCCTCGGCGTCCTGGGCATCAACGTCGACAGCGCCGGACAGGCGGCCGAACTGCTCGCCGGGACGCACGCGCGCGGCCTCACCGCCCTGACCGCCCGGGAGGTCGTCGTCGACGCGGACCGGCCCGAGATCGACGCCGGGGTCGACGGCGAGTCACTGACCCTGCCGACACCCGTACGGTGCACGATCCGGCCCCGGGCCCTGCGCGTACGGGTACCGCGCCACCGCCCCGGCGTACCCCGGCCGAAGGCCCCCATGGACTGGCGGCGGCTGTGGAGACTGGCACTGGGCCAGGAGAGCGCCCCGGTGACGTACACCCGCCCCCGCTGACGTACACCCACTCGAACCACTCACACACCCGCACCCATGCGCACCCATTCGGTCGAATCGCGCCAATAAATGGCTGAAGTCTGATCTTCAGCTCACCTGCCCGACCCGCCGATGCAGAGGACAACGACCCTCAAGGAGGTCCGCCGTGGGCGATGTACTGCTGGCTCTCTCCATCCCCGTCCTCGTCTTCGGCGGCGGCATCTACGCGGCCTGCGACTGCTGGTGGCGCCGCAGGCACCCGGCCCCGCCGTCCCCGTACACCCACCGGGCGGCCCGTCTCGCCGAACAGGACATGCTGCTCCTGGCCCAGGAGATCGTCGACGACGCGTACGCCGCGCTCGGCCCCCTCTACGACCCGCCGTCCACTCCCTCCCCCGCCGCCGTCACCCGGTCCGCGCCCCTCACCCCCCGGCCGGACGCCACCCCGGATCGCGCCCCGTCACACCCAGAAGCCGTTCAAAAGCCGTAGCGCCGGGCCCCACCGGGAACGGCTCGCCGAACACCTTCAGCTCCCGGCCCTGCGGCGCCATGGCCGTCAGCGCGGGCGACACCTCCTCGACCACCGCCGGGTCCGGGACGAACTCCGCGCCCGTCGCCCGCGCCAGGTCCCACGGGTGCACGGTCAGATCGCCCAGCACCATCAGCCCCACGGTCCGGGCAGGCAGCCCCATCTGACCGGCCGTGCCCTCCTCGGCGCCGGGCGCGTCCCAAGCGGCCACCAGCCGGGCGGTCTCCTCCCCGAACCTCTCCCGCCAGTTCCCGTCCGCCACGAAATCCGGCTCCTGGCTGAAGTCCGCCTCCTTACGGGCCGCGAGCGCCTGGAAGTTCACGACCACCAGGAACAGGTGGTTCAGCAGCGCCCGTACGTCGTACTCGGCACACGGCGTGGGGTCGCCCAGCCGCCCGTCGTCGATCCCCCGCACGACGGGCAGGGCCCGGTCCGCGGCGGCTTCCAGCAGTTCACTGATCTTCTGCGTCATGCCCCCACCCTCCCGCCCCGGACCGCCCGCGTCTTGAAGAAACGCGACAGGCATCCGGGTCGACGCGGGCCTAGGATCGATTTCATGGCCGCCGGACCCCGCCGCGACACCCGGGGCATCGTCGACGCCCCGGACCTGTTCACGCGCGTACGCTTCCGCCGCCGCGAGCCCGCCCCCGCGCTGCGCCCGTACCTGGAGCACTACTGGCTCATCGACTGGGACCTCGCCACGCCGTACGCCGCCCACGTCGTCCCGCACCCGTCGGTCAACCTCGTGCTCCAGCGGTACGAGGCCGGGGAGAGCGCCGCGGAGAGAGCCGGGTACGCCGAGGTGGCGGGCATCGCCCCCGGGCTCTTCACCCAGAAGCTGACGGGGCGCGGCCGGGTCTGCGGGGTGCAGTTCCGGCCCGGCGGATTCCGCCCGTTCGCGCCGGAGCACGCCCTGAGCGACCTGACCGGCCACCGGATCGCCGCCGCCGAGGTGCTGCGTACCCCGCCGGACGTCCACGCGGTCCTGGACCCGGACGACGAGGACGCCCGGGTCGCCGCGCTGGACGCCTGCCTGCTCGCCCTGGAGCCGCGCCCCGACCCGCAGGCCGTGCTCGCGATGGAGCTGGTCGACCGGGTGCGTACGGACCGCTCGGTGCGCCGGGTCGGCCGGCTCGCCCGGGACGCGGGGCTCTCCGCCCGTACGCTGCAACGGCTCTTCTCCGCGTACGTCGGGGTCGGCCCCAAGTGGGTCATCCTCCGCTACCGCATCCACGAGGCGCTGGAGCGCGCCGAGTCGGACCCGGCCGTGGACTGGGCGCGGCTGGCTGCCGACCTCGGCTACAGCGACCAGGCCCACCTGGTACGGGACTTCACCGCGACGGTGGGCGTACCCCCGACGGCGCTCGCCCCGTCGCCTTGAGCCCGAAAGCGTGACAGCGTGACAGCGGACGCGGCCGGAAGCGTGACAGCGGACACGCCCGGGAACGTGGCAGCGGACGCGCCCGGAAGCGTGACAGCGGGCGCGCCCGGCAGCGCGGGAGCAGGCGCCCAAATCCCTGGCCGCCCGCCCCTCCCCGGTGGCATCCTGGCCGGGTGAACGGACCCGAGATCACCCTCGAAGTAGCCCCTGAGCTGCGGCTCTTCGTCCCCCACGACCGCCGCCGGGGCCCCACGCCCCTCACCACCGACGGCGCCTCCACTCTCGGCCATGTCATCGAGTCCCTCGGCGTCCCGCTCACCGAGGCCGGGGCACTCCTGGTGGACGGCGCCCCGGCGGCCCGCTCGCATGTGCCGGGGCCGGGCGAACACATCGAGGTCCGGGCGGTCGAGCGCCCCCAGCAGGTCCCCGGCGCACCCCTGCGCTTCCTCCTGGACGTCCATCTCGGCACGCTGGCCCGCAGGTTGCGGCTCCTGGGCGTGGACGCGGCGTACGAGAGCGAGGACATCGGCGACCCCGCGCTCGCCGCCCTCTCCGCGCGGGAGCGGCGCGTCCTGCTCTCCCGGGACCGCGGGCTGCTGCGCCGCCGGGAGATCTGGGCGGGGGCGTACGTCTACAGCGACCGCCCCCAGGAGCAGCTCCGCGACGTCCTCGGCCGCTTCGCCCCGGCCCTCGCCCCGTGGACCCGCTGCACCGCCTGCAACGGCACGCTCGCGGCGGCCGACAAGGACGCGGTGAGCGATCAGCTGGAGCACGGCACGCAACAGGCGTACGACGTGTTCGCGCAGTGCACGGAGTGCGCCCGGGTGTACTGGAGGGGCGCGCACCACGGCCACCTGGAGACGATCGTCTCCGACGCGGTACGGGAGTTCGGCAACGCGGCAGCGTAAGGGCGACGCGGTGACATAGAGGGCAACACCGCAGCGTAAGAAGGCAGCGCGAGCCTCACCCCAGGACGTGACGGAGGTACGCCTGCGGATCGGCCAGGTAGCGCCGCCAGTGGTCGACCAGCGCCAGGTCCGCCCACCGCACCCGCTCCATGCCGCCCTCCCCCACCTGCACGATGTCGGCGCCCGGCAGCGCGGTGAGCAGCGGCGAGTGGGTGGCGCACACCACCTGACCGCCCGCCTTCACCAACTGGTCGATGTGCCCGAGGAGTTCGAGGCAGGATCCGAAGGAGAGCGCGGCCTCCGGCTCATCCATGACGTACAGCCCCGGCACCACGAACTTCTCCCGGAAGGCCGCGAGGAACCCCTCCCCGTGGCTGAGGGCGTCCGGCCCCAGGTTCTCCCGCTCCAGGGCGTCCAGGGCGGTCTCCGCGCGCAGGAAGAACCCCTTGCGCGCGGACCGGCTGTAGGCCATGCGCCGTCCCCGGGGCGCGGCGTCGAAGCGGACGCGCTCGCCGAGGACGGACTTCCCGCGCGAGGTGGCGTACTTCCAGTCGAGCGAACCGCCGTACGAGTCCAGCCCGAACCCCTCCGCCAGGGCCTCCACCAGCGTGGACTTCCCCGAGCCGTTCTCGCCCACCAGGAAGGTCACCGGCGCCCGGAACCGCAGCCCCTCGGCGAGGAACTGCCGCACGCACGGCACCGACCAGGGCCACTCCCCGGGGTCGGGGACGTCCACATGGGCATACGCGCGTTCGACGATCACCTCACCATGATCACCGATCACCGGCTCAGAAGGCGTAAGCGTCCCCCGTGGCGGGCGCGAGCACCTCGTGCGCGTTGTTCTTGGGGTCCGTGTCCCGCGCCCCGCCGTTCCATACGGTGTCGAGCCGTACGACGACCTCGTCGGGGCTGTCCGCCAGCCTCAGGTCCAGCGCGGTGTGCCGGGCCCCGCCACCTGAGCGCAGCCCGCCCGTCTCGCAGAGCACGGTGGCCCCGGCGCTCCGGAGACAGCCGTACGGCAGCTCCTGCCGCGCGGCGAGGGGCTCGGAGAAGCGCAGCCGCACGGTCGAGGCGGGCACGTCGGAGGGCCCCCGGTTCTCGCTCCGGATGCGGACCGCGACGCGGTCGCCCCAGAGGGAGACATGCCCATGATGAGAGAGATCGGCCTCGGGCACGGGGGCGGCCTCGGCAACGGGGGCGGCCTCGGGCACGGGAGCAGCCTCGGGCACGGGGGCGGCAGCGATCCCAGCCCCCTCACCGACCCTCACAGGTGCTCCCGAGGCCGGCACCACACCCCCCACCAGTACGGTCATCGCCGCCGCCATCGCCGCGACGGCGGACAGCGGCATCAGCAGTCCTCTACGCGTCAGTCCCATGCCCGGAAGATACCGATCCCACCGAATAACCCTATTAAAAGACGGATTCGACGCGCTCTTACCCACCCGCACAGCCCACGAAGGCCACGCACGACCCCCATAGAGACAACTCGGCCCGGCCCGGACCGGACGGGCGCCGACTGCCTATCCTTTCCCCGTCACCGGTCAACTGCCCGAGGAGATCGCCATGCCCGCCACCCCCATCGCCGTCGTCACCGGCGCGAGCAGCGGCATCGGCGCCGCGACCGCCCGTACGCTCGCCGCGGCCGGATTCCGGGTCGTGCTCACCGCGCGCCGCAAGGACCGGATCGAGGCGCTCGCCGCCGAGATCACCGAGGCGGGCCACGAGGCGACGGCGTACGCCCTGGACGTGACCGACCGCGCGGCCGTCGACGAGTTCGCCACCGCGTTCCGCTCCCTGGCCCTCCTCGTCAACAACGCGGGCGGCGCACTGGGCGCCGACCCGGTGGCGACCGGCGACCCCGCCGACTGGCGGCAGATGTACGAGACGAACGTCATTGGCACCCTCAACGTCACCCAGGCCCTGCTCCCCGCCCTCACCGCGAGCGGCGACGGCACGATCGTGATCCTCTCCTCCACCGCCGCGCTCTCCTCCTACGAGGGCGGCGGCGGCTACGTGGCCGCCAAGCACGGCGAACACGTCCTGGCCGAGACCCTGCGCCTGGAGATCGTCGGCACCCCGGTCCGCGTCATCGAGGTGGCCCCCGGCATGGTCAAGACCGACGAGTTCGCCACCACCCGCTTCCGCGGCGACACCGAGAAGGCCGCCAAGGTCTACGCGGGCGTGGACGCCCCCCTGACCGCCGAGGACGTGGCCGACACGATCGGCTGGGCCGTCACCCGCCCCAGCCACGTCAACATCGACCTCCTGGTGGTCCGCCCCCGGGCCCAGGCCTCCAACACGAAGGTCCACCGCACCCTGTAGCGGATGCGGTGGACCGGACGGCGGCGGGAGCGGCTGGGGCGCCGGGGCCTCAGCCCTTCACACACACCACCTGCTTGAGCTTCGCGACGACCTCGACCAGATCCCGCTGCTGGTCGATGACCTGCTCGATCGGCTTGTACGCGCCGGGGATCTCGTCCACCACCCCGGAGTCCTTGCGGCACTCCACGCCCTGCGTCTGCTCCTCCAGGTCCTTGGTCGAGAAGCGCTTCTTCGCGGCGTTCCGGCTCATCCGCCGGCCCGCTCCGTGCGACGCCGAGTTGAAGGACTTCTCGTTGCCAAGACCCCTGACGATGTACGAGCCGGTGCCCATGGAGCCCGGGATGATCCCGTAGTCCCCGGAGCCGGCCCGGATCGCCCCCTTACGGGTGACCAGCAGGTCCATGCCCTCGTACCGCTCCTCCGCCACGTAGTTGTGGTGGCAGGAGATGACCGGCTCGAAGGTGACCCGCGCCTTCTTGAACTCCTTGCGGACCACGTCCTGGAAGAGCCCCATCATGATCGCGCGGTTGAACTTCGCGTACTCCTGCGCCCAGAAGAGGTCGTTGCGGTACGCCGCCATCTGCGGGGTGTCCGCGATGAACACCGCCAGGTCCCGGTCGATCAGGCCCTGGTTGTGCGGCAGCTTCTGCGCCTGGCCGATGTGGAAGTCGGCCAGCTCCTTGCCGATGTTCCGCGAACCGGAGTGCAGCATCAACCAGACAGAACCGGTCTCATCGAGACAGAACTCGATAAAATGATTCCCGGATCCGAGCGTTCCCATCTGCTTCGTGGCACGCTCCTGACGGAATTTGACCGCTTCCGCGATCCCGTCGAACCGCCCCCAGAAGTCGTCCCACCCGGCCGTCGGGAACCCGTGCAGCCTCCCCGGGTCCACGATGTCGTCGTGCATCCCCCAGCCCACCGGAATGGCCTGCTCAATCTTGGAGCGGAGCCGTGACAGGTCGCCGGGAAGATCGTTTGCGGTCAGGGACGTCTTGACCGCGGACATTCCGCAGCCGATGTCGACCCCCACCGCGGCCGGGCAGACCGCACCGTGCATCGCGATCACCGAACCGACCGTGGCCCCCTTGCCGAAGTGGACGTCCGGCATGACGGCGAGACCCTTGATCCAGGGCAGCGTGGACACGTTCCGCAGCTGCTGCATCGCCACGTCCTCGACCGACGCCGGATCGGCCCACATCCGGATGGGGACCTTCGCCCCCGGTACCTCTACGTACGACATAACTCCTCGATTCCCCCGAGATTCCCCCGAAAAGACTGAAAGCGCAAAACCGGTGCCAAGGTCGGCAAACAAGTCGGCCGACCGGCATTCACAGCGGCGCGTGCGATACACATTGTGTCCATCGGCCGCCTCCTGGCGGCAACCGGATTTTCGTACCGAAGGGAGCCTGGGACGGTGCGACACATGGCGTACGTACCCGGCGTCGCGCTCCTCGCCGCGCTCGCCGTCGGCTGCAGTGCCGGCTCCGACAGCAGCGCGAACGGCGCCGACAGCAAGCCGGGCAGCCCGACGGTGACCACCGCGCCCCCGGGCAAGTACATGACCCTGCCCGCGCCCTGCCGCGCCGTACCGGGCACCACGCTGAAGGACCTGCTGCCGGGGGTCGCGGAGCTGGCCCAGCCACAGCAGAGGAAGGCGCTCCGGGGGACGGCGAGCGTCACGTACGACACGGACCGGAAGGTGGGCTGCACCTGGAAGTCCGACGCTCCGGACTCCACGCGCAACCTCTCGATCGACTTCGAACGCGTCGTGTCGTACGACCCCGCCGTGAGCGACGACGACCGCGCCCGTGCCGTGTACGTGAAGAAGGAGAACGCGGTCGACCTGTCGGCGCCCACCCCCGGCCCGGACGCCGAGAAGGGCGCGGAGAGCGGAGAGGCGGACGAGGAGAAGGCCTCCGGAAAGCCGGGTGACGACAAGGGTTCGACAGCCCCCTCGTCCCCCGCCGACGCCTCCTCCGACGCCTCCGCCACCCCGGACGGCGAGGACGACGACCTCCGGCCGCGCGTGCTCGACAGGCTCGGGGATGCCGCGTTCCTGAACGATGTCCTCACCCGGGCGGGCTCCACCGCACAGCACCGCACGGTGAGCGTGGTATTCCGCACATCGAACGTGATCGTCACCGTCCGGTACGGCGAGCAGCCGGCCCTCGTGACCAAGGTGCCCGACAGCAAGGAACTGCAGGACAAGGCCCAGGCACTGGCCCGGAAGCTGGCCGAGGTGATCAGTGAGTAGGGGCGGGTTCGCGGGCCCCGGCGGTCCGTGCCCGGCCCGTCCGGGACCTCGGCCGGGGCGCCACCCGTCCGCCGCCCGTCGTAACGTGGCTCTCCGGAAGACGACCGAGACCTCCGCGCCATCCGAGTGAAGGAACCATGCACCGATCAGCTCCGCGACTGTCCCGCATCCTCGCCTGTGCCGCCGTTCCGGTGATGCTCGTAGCCGTCGGCTGCTCGTCGGACTCCGGCTCCGACGCCGAGAAGAACGCGGGCTCCTCCTCGTCCGCCACCGCCGCCGCCGAGCCGACAAAGCCCGCGGTCGAACCGGCGAAGTACACCGATCTGCCCGACGCGTGCTCCTCGATCGCGAAGAAGACGGTCCAGGACCTGGTGCCCGAGGCCAAGAAGAAGAACGGCACCGCGGGCCGCTCCAGCGACCTCTCGGTGCGCGGCAGCTGCTCCTGGAACGGCCTGGCCGACCAGGGCGTCAAGGGTTCGCAGTACCGCTGGCTCTCCGTCGGCTTCACCCGCTTCGACTCGGACGAGACCCTGGGCAGCGGCGCCACGCGCGCCACCGAGGACTACACGAAGCAGATCGCCAAGGAGAAGGCGAGCGAGGGCGCCAAGAAGGTCGCCGCCGCCCCCGCCCCCGGCATCGGCGACGAGGCCACCGTGATCACGTACGACCTCACCCAGACGGACGAGGACTTCGAGTACGCCACGGTCGTGGCCCGCGCGGGCAATGTCGTCGTCACCCTGACGTACAACGGCGCCGGCTACGCGGGGGCGAAGACCCCGTCCGCGGCGGACATCCTCAAGGGCGCCCAGAAGGCGGCGAAGGAGGCGGTCACCAAGGTCGACGCCACGGCCGAGGCTGCCAAGAAGGACGCGGACAAGGACTCGGCAAAGGACGAGGACAAGGCCGGGGACAAGGCCGGGGACAAGAGCGCGGAGAAGTCCGACGCGGAGGCCACGCCCAAGTCCTGACCTGAGCGAGCCCGACGCGGAGGCCACGCTCAAGCACTGCCCCGCCCGGGCCCGACGCGGAGGCCGCACCCAAGTCCTGCCCCGCGCGGGCCCCGCTCAGCTCACGGCCGGTTCCAGCAACCGCAGCTCGTCCCCGTCGAGGCATACGGGCACGCCCACCGGCAGCGTGAGGACCGGGTCGGTGTGCCCGAACTCGAACTCCGTCACGATGGGGAAGGCGAGACCGTGGCAGACGTCGAGCAGGGCGCGGTCGAGCTCGGCCCGGCCGGCCGCCGGCCACTGCCGGGGCCGTCCCACCACCAGCCCCTCGATCCCGTCGAGCAGACCGGCATGGCGGAGCTGCCACAGGTCGCGGGCGGCCTGCCCGGGGCCGTAGCCGTCGTCGTTGGCGAACTCCAGGGCGAGTACGTGCCCCCGGTAGTCGGGCAGCCAGGGCGTGCCGAGCAGTTGGAGGGCGCTGGGCACGCATCCGGCGAGGAGCGGGCCCTCGGCCGTTCCCGGGCGCAGGACGGTACGCGCGGGTGCGGGCTCGGGGACCCGGGGGCGGTCCTCACCCGCCCAGTCCACGAACTCCTCGTACACCTCCGGGGAGCGGGGGAACGTGCCCGTCCAGCCTCGCATCGTCAGGTCGAGGAAGGACTCGCGGGTGAGCTGCGGGGTGCCCCCGGCCTCCGCGAACTCCGAGAGGACGGCCGGGCCGTAGAAGGTGGTGGCCCCGGTGCGGGCGTACAGCGCGTGGTGCAGGACGGTGGCGTCGGAGTAGCCGCAGACGACCTTGGGCGAGGCGGCGAACGCGTCGTAGTCGACCAGGCCGAGGAGTCCGGCCGCGTCGATGCCGCCGATCATCCACAGGACGCCCTGGGTTCCGGGGTCGCGGAGGGCGGCGTTGAACTGTTCGGCGCGGGCCTGCCGTGACCCGGGCCGGTGGCCGTCGGGCGCCGCTGCACGGCCGACCCTCAGCCCGGACCAGGACGCCACGTCGGCGATACCGCGCTCGGCCCGGTGCGGGAACACCTCCGCGCCCTGCCAGGACGGCGAGACGACGGTGACGTGGTCTCCGCGCTTCAGCCGCGGGGGCCGCAACCGGGCCTTACGGGTGCCCTGTTCGGCATCCCGTTGGGCGGTGCGGGCACGCGGGTTCCCGTGCGTTCCGGGGATCTCCTGAGTCTCGGAAGCCGTGTCCGGCCGGGTGCCCTGGGTCATGGCGGGGTCCTACCTTTCAAGGGTGGTCGCTCTGGTCATTCGTAAGATCGGAGGGCCCAGGGGTTCTGGGTATGGCTGTCATCGGGGCGCCGTTGGCA
>NZ_JBHYVE010000046.1:0-40714 GCF_042750035.1 Streptomyces sp. NPDC059452 | reverse complement strand
CCCTCCCCTTTTCGCCCCGCTCGCCCCTTCTCATCACCTCTCATCCACCCTCGCCTCTCTTCATCCCTTCTCCGTGTTCTCCCAGCCCCCGCCCCACGTCCCCAGCACACCGAGCCGAGTTGGAGCGCCCATGCCCCAGCACGTTCCTTCCCCGCTGCTCGACGCAGCCGCGCCACAGGGTCAGGGCCAGGTCTCCCCCAGGGTTTCCGCCTCCCCGAGACGCATCGTCTTCCTCGCCCACCGCGATCTGGGCAATCCCGCCGCAGGCGGTTCCGAGCTGCTCGTCGACCAGCTCGCCCTCGGCCTCACCGAACGAGGCCATGACGTCACCCTCCTCTGCGGCGGCCAGGCCGCACGCCGGCCCTACCGGGTCGTCTCCGCGGGCTCCACGCTGGGGCACTACCTCGGCGCGCGCTCCGCGTTCGCCCGGCAGGTCGGCAGCTGCGACCTGCTGGTGGAGGTCTGCAACGGCATGCCGTACCTGGCTCCCCTGTGGCACCGGGGTCCGACCGTGTGCCTGGTCAACCATGTCCACACCGATCTGTGGGAGATGCGATTCCCGGCGCCGGTGGCCCGCGCCGGGCGGCAGCTCGAACACTGGGCCCTGTCCCGGGCCTACCGGGACCATCTGATGATCGCCGTCTCGCCGTCCACCGCGGGCGCCCTGCGTGAGCTGGGCGTTCCGGACGAGCGCATACGGCTGGTGAACAACGGCGTCCAGGAGCCGCGCCCGCAGAGCGAACGGTCGGCGACCCCGTTGTTCCTCGCGCTCGGCCGGCTGGTCGACTACAAGCGCATCGATCTGCTGCTCCAGCTCTGGGAGCGGGTGCGGCCGGTCACCGGTGGCCGGCTCGTGATCGTCGGTGACGGCCCCGAGCGGGAGAAGCTGGAACGGCTCGCCGGTCCCGGGGTGGAGTTCGCCGGGCATGTGTCCGAGGAGGAGAAGCACCGGCTTCTGTGCGCCTCCTGGATGCTGCTGCACCCGGCGGCCGTCGAGGGGTGGGGCCTGGTCGTCACGGAGGCCGGCACCCGCTCGACGCCGACCCTCGGCTTCGACGTCCCCGGACTGCGCGACTCCGTCGAGGACGGCGTCACGGGCGTCCTCGCCCGGGGCGAGTCGTCCTTCGCCGCGGCCTGGTGTGCACTGGCGCTGGACGAGGAGCGCCGCGAGGCGATGGGCAAGGCGGCGCGCGAGCGTGCGGCGGCCTACCGGTGGAGCAGCAGCGTGGACCAGTTCGAGGCCGTGGCCGCCGAGGCGACCAGCGGTACACGGTCCCGGCCGGCGGGTGCCGGCTCGTGAAAGACCCGTCCTTCCGCCGCTCCCTCACCCTGTTCCGCGCCCTCCTGCGCGAGAAGGAGGACCCGGTCACCGCGTACACCCTGCTGGCCAGGGACGCGGCGGACCAGGTCGAGCGGCACCTGCCCCTGGAGGGGAAGCTCGTCGTGGACATCGGCGGCGGCAACGGCTACTTCACCCAGGAGTTCCGGCGGCGCGGCGCGCAGAGCTATCTCTTCGAGCCGGACCGCGGGGAGCTGAGTGACCTGCGGCCGCAGGGGTCGCGGGAGCCGCGGGACACCGTCGTCGCCGACGGCTATCTGCTGCCGCTGGCGGACGGGGCGGCCGATGTCGCCTTCTCCTCCAACGTGCTGGAGCATGTCGCCGACCCGCACACCTTTCTCAGCGAGATGGCGCGCGTCACCCGCCCCGGCGGGCTGATCTACGTCTCGTTCACCAACTGGTACTCGCCGTGGGGCGGCCACGAGTGGGCCCCCTGGCACTACGCCGGAGCCGAGCGCGCCCGCGCCCGCTACGAGCGGCGCACGGGCCACCCGGCCAAGCACCGCCTCGGCGAGAACCTCTTCAGGATCGGCGTCGGCCCGACGCTGCGCCACGTGCGGGGCCGCACCGATGTGGACGTGGTGTCCGCACGGTCGCGGTACTGGCCGGTCCTGCCCGAACTTGTTACCCGGGTGCCCGGACTGCGGGAATTCGCCACCTGGAACCTCCTCCTCATTCTCCGGCGGTGTTCATGACCAGCGCAGTCCACCTCCCACCCCACCAGTCCCCGGACGGCGGCGATCCGTCGTCCGCGAGACCGGCCGACGATCCGGCGCCCCGTTCACGGCGCTGGCTGCTGGGGTTCTGGGCCACGGTGTTCGTGGCGTTCCTGGCGGTGTCGCCGGGGCGCATGACGTTCGACACCAAGCTCGGGGTCGTCGTGGACCCCCGGCGGTTCCTCGGCGACCTGAGCGAGCTGTGGCAGAGCCGCAACGGGTTCGGCGGGATCACGGACCAGTACATCGGCTACCTCATGCCGATGCTGCCGTACTACGGCCTGGCCGACGTGCTGAAGGTGCCCACCTGGCTCGCGGAGCGGCTGTGGCTCTCGCTGATCGTGGCGACCGCCTTCTGGGGCGCGCTGCGGCTGGCGGAGCGGCTGCGCGTGGGCTCCTCGGCCACCCGGCTGCTCGGCGCCCTCGTGTACGCGCTGTGGCCGACGTACACCATCGTGGTGGGCTCGACCTCCGCCGCCGCGCTGCCCGGCGCGATGCTGCCGTGGGTGCTGCTGCCGCTGACGGACCCCCGTCTGGCGCCGCGTATCGCCGCCGCCCGTTCCGCGCTGCTGATCCCGCTGATGGGCGGGGTGAACGCGGCGTCCACGCTGGCCTCGCTGCTGCCGGTCGGGCTCTATCTGCTGACCCGGCCGGGCGGGGCGCGCAAGCGGGCGCTGCTGCTCTGGTGGATCCCGGGCGTGATCCTCGCGACCGCCTGGTGGATCGTTCCGCTGCTGCTGCTCGGCATCTACGGCGAGAACTTCATGCCGTACGTGGAGTCCTCGTACACCACGACGACGACCATGTCGGCGGCCGAAATGCTGCGCGGCGCCGGGAACTGGGTCGGCTATCTGAACTTCGGTGAGGCGTGGCTGCCCGCCGGGTGGACCGTCGCCACGGCGACCGTCACCATCCTGGGCTCGGCGCTGGCCGCCGCCCTGGGTCTGGCCGGTCTGGCCCGGCGCGATCTGCCGGAGCGCCGCTGGCTGGTGCTGACCGTGCTCTCCGTCGCGCTCGTCACGCTCGCCGGGTACGGGGGTGCGCTGGGCGGTCTCTTCCACGGGACCGTGCAGGGCTGGCTGGACGGCTGGCTCGTGCCGTTCCGGAACATCTACAAGTTCCAGACCGGTCTGGGGCTGGCCCTGGCACTGGGTCTGGCTCACATCGCCGCCGTCGCCTCGGTGCGGGCGGGGCGCGAGGACCGCGTACCGGTCCGGGTGCGCCGGCTGGCTCCGGTGATCGCCGCCGTGCTCGTGCTGCCGGGACTGGCCTGGCCGTACGTCAACGGGTCGATCCTGCAACCGGGTTCGTTCGAGAAGGTCCCCGACCACTGGAAGAGGACGGCGGGCTGGCTGAAGAAGAACTCGCCGGACGACCGGGCCCTGGTGGTCCCGGCGACCGCGCACGGCCTCTACACCTGGGGCTCCCCCATCGACCAGCCGCTGGACGTGCTGGCCGACACGCCGTACGGGCAGCGCGACTACGTGCCCTTCGGGACGCCGGGCAACCGGCGCGCGATGGACGCCGTCGAGCAGGCGCTGACGTCCGGGGGCCAGGTGCCGGGGCTGAGCGAGTACCTGGGCCGGGCGGGGCTGCACTACGTCGTGGTCCGCAACGACCTGGACCCGGACCAGCTGGGGTACGTCCCCACCACCACGGTCAAGCGCACCCTGGAGGCGTCCGGCTACCAGCGGGTCACCGGCTTCGGACCGGTGATGACCGGCGGCCGCATAGCCGCCGACACGCCGATCCAGATCGAGGGCCTCTACCCGCGCCAGAAGGCGGTGGAGATCTACGAGCCGCCCACCGGCACCGAACGTCCCGGGCGGGCGGGTATCGCCCCCGTCTCCTCGACCGCCGTCGTCAGCGGCGGGCCGGAGTCCCTGCTGCCGCTCGCCGCGAGCGGTGCCCTGGAAGGCCGGCCCACCGTGCTGGCCGGTGACGCCCACCCGGGCGTGGGGAAGCCGTCGCTCTACGCGGCGGGCGACGGGCTGCGCCGCGCCGACACCCGGTTCGGCCTGGTCAACACCAATACGTCACACACCTATACGGCCGACGAGCGGAACGCGCCGGAGTCCGCGCAGGACCCGGGGGCCCAGCCCCGCCAGATCCTGCCGACCTCCGGCAAGGAGCACCAGACCACGGCCGTCCTGCGGGGCGCGAAGTCGGTCAGTGCCTCGTCCATCGGCAACTGGCTGTTCCACCTGCCGCAGTACGACCCGGCCAACGCCTTCGACGGCAATCCGGACACCGCCTGGGCGGAGGGGTCCCCGGAATCCTCCAAGGGCGAGTGGGTACGGATCGACTTCTCCGGTACGAAGGAGCTTCCGGACGCGTTGCAGCTCACCCCGCTGTCCAGCAACAACGTACGGGCGGCGGCGACCGAGGTACGGGTCGAGACGGACCGCGGTTACAAGGACAGTCCGCTCCGCCCCGACGGCTCCCCGCAGGAGGTGGCGGCGCCCGCCGGGCCCGCCCAGTGGCTGAAGGTGACGATCCTCAAGTCCCAGCAGGGACGCCCCGGTCTCACCGGCGCCGGGTTCAGCGATATCGCCGTCCCCGGGGTGCAGGTCACCCGGATGCTGGAGCTGCCCTCCGACGCGCCGAAGGAGGGTGCCGACTCCTCGGTCTACTCGCTGAAGCGCGGCAGCGACCCCGGCGGGCTCTCCGCCGTGGCCGCCGAGACCGGGCTGCACCGCCAGTTCACCCCGGCGGAGGCCGGGGAGTACACGGTCGCCGCGAGCGCACTGCCCGTACCGGGTGATGCCCTCGACAAGCTGCTGTTCGAGCTGACGGGCAAGAAGAAGCAGATCCTGGTGAGTGCCGACTCCACGGCGCGGCTGGGCACCAACCTCAGCGCGCGGAATCTGACGGACGGCGACCTCACCACGGCGTGGATCGCGGGCGACCGCCCCGTACTGCGTCTGTCCTGGCCCAAGAAGAAGAAGATCAGCGAGATCGTGTTCGTGGCGGCCGGCGGGCTCTCCACCCGGCCCGAGCAGGTGCAGATCACCTCGCCGGACGGCCTGGCCGTGGCGACGGTGGACGACAACGGCATGGCCCGCTTCCCGGCCATCGACACCGACCGGATGGACATCACCATCTCGCGCACGGCACCGCTCACCGTGCACAACCCGTTCGCCGGTGACCAGTTGCAGCTGCCGGTCGGACTGAGCGAGGTCCACATCCCCGCGCTGAAGGAGTTCGCCTCACCGCAGCCCGACCCGGAGAAGACGTTCAGCCTGCGCTGCGGCCAGGGGCCGGTGATCTCCGTCAACGGCACGTTCATGGAGACGAAGGCCGAGGGCCGGATCAGCGACCTGACGCAGCGGCGGCCCGTCGCCGTCTCGCTCTGCACCGAGCAGAGCAAGGTGGAGCTGGGCGCGTCGAGCCAGACCGTGGAGGCCGGTGACGCCGGTCCGCTCGCCGTCACCGATGTCACGCTCAGCAAGGGCGGGACCGAGATCCCGGCGGCCACCGCCCGGACGGTCGACGTCGAGAAGAGCGACGGCGACCGGCGCACGCTGACGGTCGGCGCCGGGGAGGCCTCGTACCTCCAGCTCCACGAGAACCACAACAAGGGCTGGAAGGCCACGCTGGACGGCAAGGAGCTGACGCCGCTGCGGATCGACGGCTGGCAGCAGGCGTGGCTGGTCCCCGAGGGCGAGGGTGGCAAGGTCACCCTGGAGTACGAGCCCGCGCGGATCTACCAGGCCGGTCTGATCGGGGGCGGGGTGTTCCTCCTCGTCCTCGCCGGGCTCGCCTTCGTACGCCGCCGGGGCGCCGCTCCGTACGAGGCCGAGGAGCAGCCCGCACCGCCGGCTCCCGGGCTGATCCTGGGCACGGTGGCGCTGACCCTGGTGGGCATCGTGATCGCGGGACCGGTCGCCCTGGTGGTGCCCGTCCTCGCCGTGCTCGCCCACTTCCGCCCGTCCCTGCTCGCACCGGTCGCCTTCGCGGCGATGGCCGGGGCCGGGGTGGTCGTGGCCGTGGGCACCGGAAGCCACATCACCACGGGAGAGGGTGCCTTCGGCCCGACGGCTCAACTCCTCGCGCTGATCGCCCTGTTCGCCGCACTGGTCTCGGTGGGGTCCGCCCCGGTCCGGGGCCGACGGGCGGCGGGCCGGGGCACGGAGCCCTCGGCCGGGGCCGGGTACGACGGCGGTACGGAGCCCTCGGCCGGGTACGAAGGCGGCAGCGAGCCCGTGGCAGCGGGCGGCGACGGTCGTACGGTTCCGGCGCAGCCCGCGCCACCGTCCGGCCGGACCCTCTCCGCCGACGCGAAGAGGCCGCACACCGACCCGCCCACCCAGGGTCATGGCGGCGGAGGAAGCAGCTGATGACCGCCGTCCAGCCCGCCCGGCCGCGTCCTGCGGCCGGGCGGCTGCCCCGGGTGCCGTTCCCCGTCGTCGACGAGGTGGACCGGCACTGCGCCCAGGACGCCGAGCCGAGCACCGTACACATCGAGGTGCATCTGCCCGGCCGGGTCGAGGAGGACCGGCTGCGCTCCGCGTTCGCCGCCTCGCTGGCCCGCCACCCCCGGGCGCTGATGCGGGAGTCGCCGCGCGGCCGCTTCGCCCGGCGGTACGAGTGGGAGCTGACGGACGGCGCCGACCGGGAACCGGTCACCTTCCTCCCGGCCGCGCCCGGTGCACTCGACCGGGCGCGGGCGGGGTCGCTCGGCGCCGCCCCGCCGCTCACCGTCTCTCCTCCGCTGCGGGTCGATGTGGTCGAGGAGCCGGAGAGGGAGGGGTGTGTGCTGGTGTTCAGCGTGAACCACACCGCGCTGGACGGGCCCGCCTGTCTGCGGCTGGCGGCCACCGCCGCCGAGATCTACAGCGGGCAGGCCGCTCCCCCCGCGTCCGCCCCCGCCCGCCCGGCCTTCGCGCCGCCGCCCCGGAGCACCGGGCCGACGGCCCTGGCCCGGCCGGCCCGGGTGGCGGCGGGCACGACCCCGGGAAAGGTGCCCGGCAACGCTCAGCTGCTGGCCGAACTGCCGGTGCCCCGGCGGGAGTCCGGTGCGCCCTACACGGTCAACGACCAGTTGATGGTGGCCACCGCGCTCACGGTGGCCGAGTGGAACCGGCAGCGCGGGGCGGCCGAGCGGCCGCTGCGGATCACCATGCCGGTCGACGACCGCACCCGGGGGCCTCAGATGCCCATCGGCAACGGGACCCGGCTGGTCGAGGTCGGCTTCGAGGCGGCGGAGGTGGCGTCCGGCACGGACATCGCCGCCCTGCTGCGCCTGACCGCCGAGCGCACCCGCGCCCTGAAGGCGCGGCCGCGTCCGCAACTGGGCCGCTCGGCCTCGCTGCTGACCACCCCGCTGCTGCCGGTCGCCGCGCGTGCGGCGTACACCCGGGGGCTGCGGGTGCTGGCAGGGCCGTGGACCTCCACGACCCTGCTCAGCAACCTCGGCCGCATCCCGTACCCGCTGGACTTCGGCGAGGCGGGGAGGTCCACCGCCCTGTGGATGTCCGCGCCCGCCCGGCTCCCGAGGGGGCTGACGTTCACCACCGCGTCCACGGGCGGCCGGCTCCACCTGGCCCTGCGCTGGTCGCGCACCCTGCTGGGTGACGAGGACGGCGCGGCGCTGCTCGCCCTGTTCACCCGTCATCTGGCCGCGACATCCTCGGAGGCGCCGTGACCGGCACCGTTTCTCCCCCGCCCGGCCTGCGGGACTTCTACGAGAACCCGGCCGTCCCGGTGGCGTCCGGCGACGGGCGCACCCGGCGCCAGGCACGGCTGCTGGCCGATGCCCTCAAAGCGCCGGGCCAGGTCATCGTGGACGTCGGGTGCGGCGACGGGACGGCCGCCGCGACCGCCGCGCCGATCCTCGCCGGGCACCGGCTGATCGGCGTCGACTGGTCGCAGGACGCGCTGCGCCGGGCCCGGCCCCGGATGGGGGCGGTGGTCCGGGGCGAGCTGGAACACGGCGGGCTGCCGCTCGCCGACGGGTGCGCGGACGCGGTGCTGTTCAGCGAGATCCTGGAGCACCTGGTCGACCCGGACCAGGCGCTGGACGAGCTGCGGCGGATCCTGAAGCCCGGCGGCCACCTCATGCTCTCCACCCCGAACCTGGCCGCCTGGTACAACCGGGCGCTGCTGCTGGCCGGGGTGCAGCCGGTGTTCTCCGAGGTGAGCCTGCGTGGTATCCACGGCCGCCCCGGCACCGAGGTGGTGGGCCATCTGCGGCTGTACACCGCCCGCGCGCTGCGCTCGTTCCTGACGGCCTCCGGCTTCGAGGACGTGAGAATCACGGGCGCCCCCTTCCACGGGGTGCCGCGCCCGCTGCGGCTGCTCGACCGGGCGGCGTGCGCGGTGCCCGGTGCGGCGTCCATCCTGCTGGCCCACGCTCGGCGGCGATAGGACGATGTGGTGGGGTGTGGGGGCCGCACTGGTGGCCAACCTGCTGTACAGCGTGGGCTTCGTGCTGGAGAAGCGGGCGCTGGGCAACCTGCCCGCGCTCTCCGCAGGCAATCCCGTGCGGGTGATCCTCACCCTGCTCACCAGCCCGCTGTGGATCGTGGGCGCGCTGGCGCTGGCGGCCGGTTTCGGCGCCCAGCTGATCGTCTACCGGGCGCTGCCGATCGCGGCGGCGCAGGGCATCTTCGTCTCCGGCCTGGTGCTGCTCCTGCTGCTCTCCTCGGTCGTCCTGGGCGAGGAGTCGACCGGCCGCGAACGCTATGCGCTGGGCGGGGTCCTGGTGGCGCTGCTGATGGTCGTCGCCTCGATCCGCGAGGGCGAGGACCAGGTGAGCGGCGGCGCCCCCTGGACGCTGGTGCTGCTGGTCTGCCTCCCGGCGCTGGCGGCGGGCGTCTGGCTCTACGTACGGGTGGAGCGCCGGGCGAACCAGCGCCACCGGGTGCCGACCAGCGGCATCGGCTACGGGGTCGCGGTCGGGCTGCTGTACGGCGTCAGCACCCTGGCCGTCAAGGGCGTCTCCAGCCGTCTGACCACCACCGACCTCGGGGAGGCGGCCCGTTCGCTGTTCGGCTCGCCCTACCCGTATCTGCTGCTCTTCACCGCCGTGGCCGGTCTCGTCATGTCCCAGACGGCCCTGCAACGCTGCCGGGCCTCCCTCATCGTGCCCGTGTGCACCACGGTGACCTGTCTGTTCACCGCGGTCCTCGGGACGTTCGCCTTCGGCGAGTCCCTTCCCGACGATCCGCTGCTGCTGGCCCTGCGGGTGGCCGGCACGGCGCTGGCCCTGACCGTCCTGCTGGCCATGCCCCGCCACGACCCTCCCGTGGAGGCGGTCCCGTCCTGACCCCGGCCCATCGACCCGTGTCCTGAAGTCCACCCCCACCCCGAGGGAGCCCCCGAATGAACCCCGACGACCCGCTGCTCACCATCCTGGCCTGCCCGCTCGACAAGGGCCCGCTGGCCCTGCTGACCGACGAGGAGGCGCTCTACAACCCCCGGCTGCGGCTGAGTTACCCCATCCTGGACGGCATACCGCAGCTGCTGCCCTCCTCGGGGCGCAAGGTCGACGCCGAGGCCCACGAGAGGTACCTCGCCCACCTCAAGGTCTCGGCCGCGTGACCACGTTCGCCGCGGCGGTGGCGTCCCGGCTGCCCACCGGCCTGGTCGCCGCCGCCGCCGTCGCCCTCTACCCGCGCTTCGAGCCGGAGCTGCGCCGGCTCGCCGACTTCTGCCCGCCCGGCACCACCGCCGTGGACATCGGCGGCTGGTACGGCCCCTGGTCGCGCCGACTGGCCCGGCGCTGCGCGAAGGTCGTCACCGTCGAGCCCGTACCGCATCTGGCCGACCATCTGCGCCGTACGCTGCCGTCCAACGCCCGGGTGGTGCAGGGGGCGGCGACCGACGGGCCCGGTACGGCGCGGCTCTGGTTCCCGGCGGGCGACCGGGGCGACCGGGGGGTCTCCTCGCTGGAGCGCCGTGACATCCACGCGCACAGCGTCGAGGTGGAGTCCCTCACCATCGACAGCCTCGGCCTGCACGGGGTCGGCTTCGTGAAGATGGACGTGGACGGCGCCGAGGTGGCCGCGCTGCGGGGTGCGGAGGAGCTGCTGCGGCGGGACCGCCCGGCGCTGCTCGTCGAGCTGGAGAGCAGGCTCGGCCCGATCGCTCCGGCGGTCGCCCTGCTCACCGGTCAGGGGTACGCGGGGTGGGTGCTGGCCGGGCGGAGCTGGATCCCGCTGACCGGCTTCGACCTGCCGGGCCACCAGGCGAGGACGGAGCACCTCGTCCACCAGGGGCTGCTGCGCCGGGCGTTGCCCCGGCGTGAGCGGTACATCAACTCGGTGCTGTTCCTCCCTGAGGGGCGGGTGCCGGGCGGGTAGACCGCTGAACGCGGGCGCGCCGCAGCTCAACTAGGGTGTCGCCGTGAGAGTGCTGCTGGTCGAGGACGACACCAACCTCCGGTTCGGGGTGGCCGCCGCGCTGCGTGCGGCCGGTCTCGCGGTCGACGAGGCCGTCGATCTGCCGCAGGCCGACGAGGCCCTGTTCGTCACCGCGTACGACTGTGTGGTCTTCGACCGGATGCTGCCGTCGGGGGACGCCGCCGCCTATGTGGAGGAGCTGCGGCGGGGCGGGCGGGCCGTTCCGGTGCTGTTCCTCACCGCCCGGGACACCGTGGCCGACCGCGTCGAGGGCTTCGCCCGGGGCGGCGACGACTATCTGGTCAAGCCGTTCGCCGTGCCGGAGCTGGTGGCCCGGGTGCGCAGTCTGTGCCGCCGCGCCCCGGATGTGAGCCCGCCGGTGCTGCGGGTCGGGGACGTGGAGATCGACACCGCCCGGCGTCAGGTGCGCCGGGCGGGTGTCCTGCTGACCTTCACCCGCCGGGAGTTCGCCGTACTGGAGGTGCTGGCCACCCGTGCCGATCAGGCGGTGGGCCGGGCGGAGCTGATCGAGAGCTGCTGGGACGAGATGGCGGAGCCGCAGTCGAACGTCCTGGAGGTGCTGATCTCGCAGCTGCGGCGGAAGCTCGGCGACCCTCCGATGGTCCACACCGTGCGCGGGGTCGGCTACCGTCTGGCCGCCGGGTCCGCCCGGTGAGGGTCGTACGCAACCCCTTCCGCTCGTCCCGTACGTTGACGCCGACCGCGCGCGTACGGAGGCTGCGCCGCCGCATCACCGTGCTGTTCGCGCTGACCAGTGCGGTGGGGCTGGTCGCGATGGCCGCTCTGGCGGTGCGCAGCGACGGCGTGCGCTGGCGCGAACAGCTGGATCAGTCGATGAGCGCCGACACCAACTGGGCGCTGGGTCTGCTGGAGACCGACGAGGACGGCCGGCTGGACACCGAGGTGCTGCTCGACAACGCGGGGACCTCGTGTCCGCCGCTCTTCCTGCTCTCGGTACGGGACACCGCCACGGAGCTGGCCGTCGAACACGCCCCCCGCCGCCCCTGTCTGACCCTCGCGCCCGCCTCCGTACAACAGGCCGCCCTGGCCGCCGTACGGGCCGACGAGCCCCGGTCGCGGGACGCGCGGACGACGGAGGGTGAGCCGGTACGGATGTTCGCCCTGCCCTTCTATCCGCCGGACGCGGCGGAGGACGCGCCGCCGCAGGGGGTTCTGGTGACCGTGGCGGACGCCTCGGCCCAGCGGGCCGACCACCGGCGGCTGACCTGGGTGGTGACCGGCGGCTGTGCCCTGCTGGTCCTGCTGTCGGCCGGGGTCGGGCATCTGCTCTCCGGGCGGGCGATCCGGCCGGCGCTGGAGGCGCTGGACCGGCAGGAGTCGTTCCTGGCCGACGCCGCGCACGACCTGCGTACCCCGACGGCCTCGCTGCGGACGCTCGCCGAGACCGCGCTGCGCGGCGAGACCGACAGCACCGACGTCCACCGGCGCACGCTCCGGCTCGCGGAGGGCATGGGCACGCTGGTCGACGGGCTGCTCACCCGGGCCCGGCTGATGTCGGGGACGGCCGTCCTCGCGGTGGAGCCGCTGCGGCTGGACCAGTTGGTGGAGGCCGTCGTCGAGGACACGGCCACCGAGGGGCAGCCGGTGACGGTGCGGGCGGAGCAGGCCGTGGTGGTGGTCGCCGACCCCGATCTCGTACGCCGTGCGGTGGCCAATCTGGTCGGCAACGCGCTCGTCCACGGCCATCGGCCCGGTGAGCGGGCCGAGGTGGAGGTCACTGTGGGCAGCGATGGGGCCACGGCGACGGTGACGGTGGAGGACGCGGGGCCGGGGCTGCCGCCCGAGGTGGCGGGCGCGCTCTTCGACCGGTTCCGCAGCGGCTCGGGCTCGACCGGGCTCGGCCTGTCCATCGCCTCCTGGGTCGCCCACGCCCACGGCGGCAGCCTCACCACGGAACCGGGGCGGCGCGGCGGGGCCCGGTTCGTGCTGCGCCTGCCCGCCGGGGGCTGACCGTACGCGGGCCTCATCAAAACCTCAGCATCGCTCAGGAATGCTTCGGGCTTGGAACCACACCACCCCTTCCGGGAGCACTCCTTGAACCGCGCCGTCCGCCGCCGCCACACCCTCGTCACCGCCCTGGCCCTCCTCGGCTCCCTCTCGCTGACCGCCTGCACGGGCGGCCCGGTCCCGAAGGCAGAGGTGGGCGCGGCGAAGGTCACCGACCCGGCGTCCCGGGCCGATCTGAAGCCCTTCTACGGCCAGCGGCTGGTGTGGACCGGCTGCGCGACCGACGGCTACGAGTGCGCGCGGCTCACCGTCCCCCTGGACTACACACGCCCGGAGAACGGCCGGACGTTCGTGCTGCCGGTCGCCCGCGCCGCCGCGAAGGGTCCGGGCAAGCGCATCGGCTCGCTCGTCTTCAACCCCGGCGGCCCCGGTGCGGGCGGGGCGAGCTCGCTCGAAGAGGGGATGGACGAGGCATTCGGCGCGGCGGTGCGGGCCCGCTTCGACATCGTCGGCTTCGACCCGCGCGGGGTCGGGGGAAGCATCCCGGCCCTCACCTGCGAACCGGCGGAGGAGGAAACGGAGGAGGAGACGGAGGAGGAAGGCGCGGAGGAATCAGAGGAGGAGACCGACGAGGGCAACGAGAACGAGGAGGAGGCCTCCGACTCCTCAGCGCCCCTGTACCCGCGTACGGAGGCCGACCGCAGGGCAGCCGCCGAGGGTGCCCGTATCGCCGCCGAGGACTGCGAGAAGCACAGCGGCCCCATCCTCCGGCACGTCGGAACGCAGGACGCGGCCCGCGACCTGGACATCCTGCGCGCGGCCCTCGGCGACCGTGAACTCACCTATCTGGGCTGGTCGTACGGGACCAGCCTGGGCACCTCGTACGCCGAGCAGTTCCCGCGCCGGGTCCGTGCCATGGTCCTGGACGGAGCGATCGACCCGTCGCTGGACTGGAAGCAGCGGATGATCAGCCAGTCGGTCGGCTTCCGGCGGAGCGTGGACGACTACGCCGAGCACTGCGCGGAGATCGCCGGGGACGGCTGCCCCGGCCGGAACCCCGAGGAGATACGGGCGCTGATCGAGCGGCTCTACCAGCGGGCGGAGCGGGAGCCGCTGCCGGTCGCGGAGGACAGCACGTACGCGGAGTACGGCGGTATGGACGCGACCGCCGTGCTCGACGCGGTCTCCATGGCGATGTACACGCCGGAGGACCAGTGGGAGGAGCTGTCGGAGGCGCTGCGGGAGGCGGACCAGGGGGACGCGACGAAGCTGGCCGCGCTGGGCGACGAGGACGCCGGTCCTGAGGGCGAGGCGGAAGACACCGAGGACACAGCGGACGCGGAGAGCACCGAGGACACCGACGAGGACCGCGTCCCCGCCGACAACAGCGACGCCGCGCTCACCGCCATCAACTGCCTGGACATCCCGCACCCCCGCTCCATCCGCCCCTACTGGGACGCCCTCGCCCCCGCCGACAAGGCCGCCGGGGTCTACGGCACCGCCGGGGTGACCGCCGAACTCACCTGCCGCAACTGGCCGTCCGGCGAGCTGCGACCGCACCGGGTGGCGGCCGAGGGCGTACCGCCGGTCCTGGTCGTGGGCACCACGGGCGACCCGTCCACCCCGTACGAGGAGTCGGTGAGTCTCGCGGAGCAGTTCCCCGAGGGGATGCTGCTGACGTACGAGGGGCTGGGCCACACCGCGTACGGACGCGGCGGCGCCTGCGTCACAAAGAAGGTCGACGCCTATCTGGTGGGGCTGAAGCGGGTCACTCCCGGGGCCACCTGCTGAGCGGCACCACGCACGTCAGCCCGTGACGATCCCGGTGACGAGGTTGATGGTGGCGGCGAGGATGCCGGCGCCGAACACGTACGACAGCAGGCAGTGCCGGAGCGTGACCGCGCGGATCTCGGTGGTGGAGACGTTGGTGTCGGAGACCTGGTAGGTCATGCCGAGGTTGTAGCTGAAGCGCGATGGCCGCGGCGGCGTGGCTGAGGTCGGAGTCGCTGGTCAGGAGCAGCACCACGATGCCGACCAGCCCGCACAGGGCGGCCGAGACGACGACCAGCTCTTCGAGGACGGGCCGGAACTCCTCGCGCCCGGCACGCTGGCGCTGGGCACCATGCGCTCGCACGACCAGTGGAACACCACCATCTACTCCGACAACGACCGCTACCGGGGCATCGAGAACCTGCGCACGCTCGTCTTCATGAACCGGGCCGACATGCGCGAACGCGGCATCACCGACCTCGGCCCGGTCGACATCACGAGCACGGCGAAGGACGGCAGCCGCCGCCACCTCAACGGCTACCTGGCCATCCCGTACGACATTCCGCGCGGCTGCGCGGCCGGGCACATGCCCGAGATGAACGTGCTGTGCGCGCTCGGCGACCACAGCACCCAGAGCGATCAGCCGATCATGAAGCACGTCAAGGTGACCATCGTTCCCACCACCACATGAGCAGCGCATACGCGACCTCAAGGGGCACATCACACCAAGCCGGACGCCAATCCTGAGGGATGTTCATTTACCGACCGGTAGAGATCTATGCGACGCAGGTCACACACCTCTACCGTCGGGGCAGCGCTCCGGGTCCCGCCGATGTCGGTGAGCCGCCGACCGGGCCCCGGGGTCCCGCACGTCTCCCGCCCCAGGAGGTCCGATGCAACCACCCCCCAGCCGTTCCCCGCGCTCCCGCCGCAAGCTCTCCGCCCTCGCACTCGCCGTCGCCCTGGGAGCCGTGGCTCTCGGCGGCGCACCCTCCCCCGCCGCCGCCTCGGACGCCGAGGCGGCGGACTACCTCATCGGGCGCGGCATCGCCGACGTCACCGGGGAGGCCGCCGAGACCGGGATGATGGGCTACTCCAGCTTCGACCAGAAGACCTCCGGCATCCACCAGCGCCAGCGGTCGCGCGCGTACGTCGTGGTCGACCGGACGACCGGCAAGCGCGTGGTCTACGTCAACGCCGACCTCGCGATGATCTTCCAGTCCGTGCAGCAGGGCGTGATCGCCCGCCTCAAGGAGCGGTACGGCAGCCTGTACGGGGACGAGAACGTGCTGCTCTCCGCCACCCACACCCACTCGGGCCCCGGCGGCTACTCCCACCACGTGGCGTACAACCTCTCCGTGCTCGGCTTCCAGAACGGCACCTACCGGGCGATCGTCGACGGCATCGCCGAGTCCGTCGCCAAGGCCCACGACGATCTGAAGCCCGGCACCATCAGCCTGGGCACCGGCACCCTCACCAACGCCAGCGTCAACCGCTCCCGCGCGGCCTTCGACCGCAATCCGGCGGCCGACCGGGCGGCCTTCCCCGACGCCATCGACCCGGCGATGACCGTGCTGCGGTTCCGGCAGGGCGAGAAGGACGCGGGCGCGATCAGCTGGTTCGCCACCCACAACACCTCGATCACCAACAAGAACACGCTGATCAGCCCCGACAACAAGGGCTATGCCGCCTACGCCTGGGAGCACGGTCACGAGGGCGTCCGCTATCTCGACAACACCCCGGGTTTCGTCGCCGCGTTCCCCAACACCAACGCCGGTGACATGTCCCCCAACCTCAACCTGAAGCCCGGATCGGGGCCCACCGAGGACGAGTTCGAGAACACCCGCATCATCGGTGAGCGCCAGCTGAACAAGGCCCGCGAGGTCTACCGGGACGCGCGGCCGGTCTCCGGCGGGGTGGACGCCCGCCTCACCTACGTGGACATGGAGAACGTCACCGTACGCGGCCAGTACACGAGCGACGGGAAGGAGGCGCGCACCTGTCCCGCCGTCGTGGGCGCCTCCACGCTCGCGGGCAGTGTGGAGGACGGCCCGGCGATCCCCGGGTTCGAGGAGGGCATGCGCACCCCGGTCGCGGCCGTCATCGACGCGCTGCGCATCGACACCCCGTCCTGGCTCGCGACCTGCCAGTACCCGAAGGCGAGCCTGGTCCCCACGGGGCTGCTGAGCAACGTCCACCCGGTGACCCCGAAGATCCTGCCGCTCCAGATCATGCGGATCGGGGAGCTGTACCTGGTGGCGGGCCCGGGCGAGTTCACGATCACCGCCGGGCTCCGGGTCCGCCGGACCGTGGCCCAGGAGCTCGGGGTCCCGCTGGAGCGGGTGCTGCTCCAGGGGTACGCCAACGCCTACAGCCAGTACGTGACGACGCCGGAGGAGTACGACACCCAGAACTACGAGGGCGGCTCCACGCTCTACGGCCGTAACACGCTCCCCGCCTACCAGCAGGAGTACGCGCGGGTCGCGGCCGCCCTGCGCCAGGGCACCCCGGTCGAGCGGGGCACGGCACCGCCGGACGAGTCGGCCCGGCAGTTCACGTTCCAGACGGGCGTGGTCTACGACAACCCGCCGCTGGGCAAGTCGTTCGGTTCGGTCCTCACCGGCCCGGCCTCCTCGTACGCGCGCGGCTCCACGGCGACCGTCGAGTTCGCCACCGGCCACCCGAAGAACAACCTGCGCCGGGGCGGGACCTTCCTGGAGGTCCAGCGGCTGGAGGCCGACGGGACGTGGAAGCGGGTGCTGGACGACGGCGACTGGGAGACCACGTACCGCTGGACCCGGATCAACGGTCTGACGGGCACGTCGAAGGCCACGGTCACCTGGAGGATCGGGGCGGACACCGCTCCCGGCACCTACCGGATCGTGCACCACGGGGACGCGAAGAACCTGCTGGGGAGGATCACACCGTTCACGGGCACGTCCTCCGCGTTCACCGTGACCGGGTGAGGTGCCGCCCGGGGCCGTGAGCTTCCGGGGCCGTGGTGCGGTCAGGGCGCCTGCCCGCACCGCGGCCCCCACTCGCACCAAGGCCCCCACCCGCACCCCCGCCCACCACGGGTTTCCGTACACGAGATGCCGCACCCCGGCGCCGGGTCCATGCTGGTGGCATGGGTGACCAGCCCGGCCCCGAGCCTTCCGTGTCCGTCCGGCGGGACCTCCGGTTGCTGGAGGCCGCAGGGACACATCCGGCAGGTGCCCCCGCGGAGCAGCTGGCCCGGGAGGCCGAGCTGCCACCGCCCGTGGCCGAGGAGCACCTGCGGGCGCTGGTCCAGGACGGCTATCTGCGGGAGCTGGACGACGGGGCGTTCGCCCTGCCCGACCGGGTCCTGTCGCCGGACACCGCACCCGGGGACGGGACCTCGCCGCAGCGCCTCCGCCCGCTCCTGGCCTCGCTGCGCGACGGCCTCTCCGCCGCCGCCTACCTGACGCTGTACGACGAGGGGGAGATCCGGGTCCTCCAGATCGTCGACAGCCCGCGGGCGCCCCGGGTCGACCTCTGGGTGGGCTTCGAGGACGCCGGACACGCCACCGCACTGGGCAAGAGCGTGCTCGGCGGGCTGGACGAGGAGGCCCGAGCCAACTACCTCTCCCGCCACCCCCTGGCCGACCTCACGTCCCACACCATCACCCGCCGGGAGGAGCTGCTGCGGGAGCTCGACTCGTCGCCGACGGCACCGCTCGCCATGGACCGGGAGGAGTACCGGCGGGGCACGACCTGCGTCGCCGTACGCGTGTACTGCGGCGACCAGGTCGGCTCGCTCGGCATCTCCTTCCGCTCCGACCGGATGTACCGGACCAGCGAGGTCAAGGCCCAGCTGCTGTCGTCGGCGCTGCGCGTGACGCGCCGGCTGACGATCCCGGAGTGACGTGAGGCCGTCCGGCCCGGAGTAGTGACGTGGGGCTATTCGGCCCGGAGTGATGTGGGGCTATTCGGCCATCTCGTACGCCCCCGAAAGCTCCTCCACACGCCCCCAGATCCGCGCCGAACGCTCCGCGTCGACGACGGGACGCCGGACCGCGCCGAGCGCCCACTCCTGCTGGTCCCGGGTGGCGGAGTCCTTGCCGTGCAGCTCCACCGCGTGCGCGGAGAAGTCGCGTACGAGAACGGCGAACAGCTCGTCCAGCAGCTCCTGGTCCAGGCCGGTCAGCCGGGCCTGCTCCAGGATCAGCTGGCCGTGCACGACCAGGGCGAAGAGCTGGCCGACGGCGAGGAGAAGGTCCAGGTCACGGCTCTGCTCCTCGTCGGGGGCGGCCGTCTCGACGAAGGTGCACAGGGCGTCGGCCTGCTCGCGGAACCGGGCCACGTTCGGCACCTCGGCGTACGCGTCGAACGCGGGGCGCCAGTCGTGGAACCGTACGGCGCCGAGACCGCGGGCCGGTCCCTGCTGGAAGAGGAACGCGTCGTCGGCCGCGTCCAGGCGGGAGGGGACGGCCGGGTAGTCGACCGGGTTCAGCAGGTGGTTCCGCATGAACTTCAGGATCAGGGCGAGGTTGACGTGGACCGTGCCCTCCAGCTTGGGCAGGCCCCGGATCTCGATGGCGGCCTGGGCGAAGTAGTTGTCCTTCTCGAACCCCTTGGCGGCGATGACGTCCCACATCAGGTCGATGACCTTCTCGCCCTCCGTGGTCACCTTCATCTTCGTCATCGGGTTGAAGAGCAGGTAGCGGCGGTCGTCGGGCCCGGCGGAGCGGAAGTAGTCGACGGCGCGGTCGGAGAACAGCTTCATCCCGACGAGCCGGACGTAGGCATCGGTCAGCTCGCGGCGCACGTGCGGGAAGGCGGTGACGGGGCGGCCGTAGAGGATGCGGTTGCTCGCGTGGGTGACGGCCTCGTACATCGCGTGCTCGCAGATGCCGATCGAGGCGGTGCAGAGGTTGAACTTGCCGACGTTGACGGTGTTCAGCGCGGCGTCGAAGGCGGCGCGGCCGGTGTGCAGGATGTCGGCGGGCGCCACCGGGTAGTCGTCCAGGCGGAACTCGCTGACGTACTTCGAGGAGTCCACGACGTTCTTCACCAGGTGGTAGGCGTCGTGGCGGCTGTCGGCCGCGAAGAAGACGTACCCGTCGGGGCCCTCGATGTCGGTGCGGCGGCCGAAGACGGAGACGAGACCGGCGGCGTTGCCGTTGCCGATGTAGTACTTGGAGCCGGAGGCCCGGAAGCCGCCCTCGCCGTCCGGCGTCAGCAGCATGTCGGTGGAGTAGATGTCGGCGCCGTGGGTCTTCTCGGAGAGCCCGAACGCGAACACCTCGCCCTGGGAGAGGAGTTCGGCCGCCCGGTCGCGGGCCGCCGCGTTGTCGCTCTGCCAGACCGGGCCGAGGCCGAGGATGGTCACCTGCCAGGCGTACCAGTAGTCGAGCCCGTAGAACCCGAAGATCTCGTTGAGCGCGGCGATCCGGGCGGTGTCCCAGCGCCGGTCCTTCTCCTTCGCGGCGGAGGCCGGGGTGAGGAAGGTCACGAACAGGCCCTCCTTGGCGGAGAAGGCCAGGAAGTCACCCAGCCAGGCGCGGGAGCGGTAGTCCTCGATCAGCCGGCGCTTGCCCCGCTCCTCGAACCAGTCGACGGTGGCGCGCAGCAGCCTGCGGGTCTCCGGGTCGAAGTGCTGGGGGTCGTAGGTGCGCGGATTGAAGAGGAGGGACGGGGACAGGGACGCGGACTCGGCCATGGAGGTTGCCTTCCGGGAGGGTGAGGGTTTCTTTCGGCGGTACGGAGGTGGCGCCGGGCGCCGTTCAGGCGTCCGGGTCCGGCGCTCCGAGCCGGTGGAGGGTGTCGAGTACGTCGTCGAGCCAGGCGATCGTCATGCGCTCGTACGCGATGCCGCCGCGCAGCACGACGTGCTGGAGCTCCTGGCCGGCGTCCGGGGGCGCGGGCGCCCCGGGCCCGGTGAAGTCGCGGACCTCTCCGGCGAGGTAGTGGGCGAGGCGGTCGCGGTGGACCTGTCGGTGCCGCTCGACCTCGCGGACCAGGGCGGCCGGGTCGTCGAAGGCGGCGCCCCGGATCTTGACGGCGAGGTCGTGCCGCAGGCTCTCGGGCTCGATCGGCTTGTGCAGCCACTCGGCGAGGGCGGCGCGGCCGGGGGCGGCGACGGAGTACTCCTTCTTGTCCGGCCGGCCCTGCTGCTCGACCTCGCGGACGAGGAGGCGGCCGTCGGCCTCCATACGGCTCAGGACGCGGTAGATCTGCTGGTGGCTGGCGGTCCAGAAGTAGCCGATGGACCGCTCGAACCGGCGGGCCAGCTCATAGCCTGAGCCGGGTTTCTCCAGCAGGGAGACGAGGATCGCGTGTTCGAGCGCCATACCGCGATCCTTCTATGCAACTCGTTGCATAGACAAGTCGCGGGGCCCGGGTGAGACACGGCTCACCCGGGCCTCCCCCGTGCTCGGGGCCCGCGCACCCCGGGCGACAATGGGTGCGAGCACTCACCTGTCCGCTGTCCGCCTGCCTCACCAGGAGAGCCACCGCCTTGTCCCGGCCCACCGCCCCGCACGCCGACCACCCCGATCTGCGGGCCGACTGCGGGAACTGCTTCGGCCTGTGCTGCGTGGCACTGCCCTTCGCCCGCTCGGCGGACTTCGCCGCCGACAAGGCGGCGGGCACCCCGTGCTCCAACCTCCAGGAGGACTTCGGCTGCGGGATCCACGATCGGCTGCGCGAGCGCGGCTACCCGGGCTGCACGGTGTTCGACTGCTTCGGTGCGGGCCAGAAGGTCTCCCAGGTCACCTTCGGGGGCCGCAGCTGGCGTACGGAGCCGGGTTCGGCCCGCACGATGTACGAGGTCTTCCCCGTGGTGCGGCAGCTCCACGAGCTGCTGCGGTACACGGCCGAGGCCCTGGACCTCCCGGCGGCCGGGGCGGCCCACCGGGAGCTGCGCGAGGCCTACGACCGGCTCGACGCGCTGACCCGGGACACCGCCGACACCCTCCTGGCCGCCGACGTACCGGCCCTCCGTGCCGAGGTGAACGCCCACCTGCTGCGTGCCAGCGAGCTCGCCCGGGCCGCCGTACCCGGCAAGAAGAAGAACCACCGGGGCGCCGACCTCCTGGGCGCCCGGCGGCGCGGTGCGAAGCTGCGCGGGGCCACCCTGCGCGGCGCCTGCCTGATCGCCGCCGACCTCTCCGGCGCCGATCTGCGCGACGCCGACCTGATCGGCGCGGACATGCGCGACGCGAACCTGTGCGGCGCGGATCTGACCGGCGCCCTCTTCCTCACCCAGCCACAGCTCAACGCGGCCCGGGGCGACGCGGCGACCAGGATCCCGGCCGGTCTGCGGCGGCCGGAGCACTGGGCAAGCTGATCCGCTGATGGCGCCGCGTCCCGGTGCCGCCGCCCGCTCAGGCGGGCACGGTGGCGGAGACCGGGGCGGAAAGCGGGGTCTCCCGTCTCGGGGCCGAACGCCGCAGTTGCTCACGCGCCACGACGAGCGCCGCGGCGATCTCACGGGTCCCGGTGGAGACGCAGAGCGTGTAGCTCACGTCCTCCAGCCCGCGGGCCACCCCGTCGGCGCCTTCGCCGTCCTGTGCCCGGAGTTCTTCGTAGCGGCGCAGAAGTTCCTCGAGTACCGCGGGGTGTGCCATCTGCATCGCGCTCTGCCTTTCTCTCACTACCAAGGGCACCCGCAGGGGTCGAACGGGCGCGAAAAGCGTTCTTGACACGACTCGGCAGAAACAGCGGACATACGACGGCACGCCATCAGTGGCGCGGCGCGCGGGCCCGGGGTCATGCCGAATACCGAAGGGGAGTCAGGGGTGACCCGGTATCAGCACGGCTCATCCGAAAAACGCGGACGGATTCGATCCGGCCGCTTCCTGACCTCGTCCTACAACTGTGCCCAGCCGTGCACGATTCATGCAAGCGTGAGAGCTTTTGTGCAGGCCTCGTCCCGGCCGACGAGACGGAGGAAGGGAGTACTCATGCCTGCTGGGTCCAGCGCCAAGCGCGAACGCCAGTACGAGCACATCAAGGAGAGCCAGGAGGAGAGGGGCACCTCCGAGAAGCGTGCCAAGGAGATCGCCGCACGGACGGTGAACAAGGAGCGGGCCCGGTCCGGCGAATCGAGGACGGCGAGCCGGACGTCGACCAAGGACAAGAAGTCCGCCTACGAACGCGGGGGCGAACGCTCCCACAAGGGTGCGCAGGGTCCGACGAAGGACCAGCTCTACGCGGAGGCGAAAAAGAAGAACATCGACGGGCGCTCCTCGATGAACAAGGCGGAGCTGCGGAAGGCGCTCGGGCACTGACCCTTCCGTGCAGCCGGTGAGCCCTACGCAGAGGAGGACGCATGAGCGATGAAGCGCGCGGCGACGATGTGTACCAGCCGCCGAACGACGAGCCCGACCTGGAGAACACACTCGGCGAACGTGATCTGGACGATCAGATGGAAGAGGGGTACTCCCCTCCCGAACGTCCTCTGGGCGTGAACAAGTTCGGCACCACCGGGGCGGAGGAGCGGGAGGGCGAATCGCTCGACCAGCGGCTCGCCCAGGAGGTGGCGGACGTCGAACCGCCCGAGGGTGACGGCATCGGCGATGTCGTCGGGGGCGAGGGCGAACCCGAGGAGCGGATCGACGGCGACGCGCGGGCCGGACGGCTCACCGCGGCGGACGACGCGACCGGCCGGAACACCGATGTCCTCGCCGAGGACGTCGGCATCGACGGCGGGGCCGCTTCGGCCGAGGAGGCGGCCGTACACGTGGCCGACGAGGCGGACGGCGGGGGCCGCCGGGCCTGACCCGGCAGGAGCGTCGGGCACCGGGACCGGCACGTTCCGAGGGGCGGGGACGGAGGCTCCCATCCGATGTGACAGGCGGCCTGTCACATCGGGTGGGCGGGGCGGAGGGCGTGCTGCTCCGCGGGGTGTTCGCGGGTGCTCTCCCGGATCCGGCGGCAGGAGTCGGCGATCAGGCGGGAGACGTGCATCTGTGAGAGGCCCAGTTCGGTGGCGATGGCGCTCTGGGTCATCCCGGCGAAGAAGCGGAGGTAGAGCACCCGTTTCTCCCGCTCGGCCAGTCGGCTGATCCCGGGCTTCACCGCCTCCCGGTCCAGCACCAGGTCGAACGCCTCGTCCACGGCGCCCAGACGGTCGCCCAGGAGCGGTTCGCCCGTGCCCGCAGCCGTCTCGGCGTCGATGGAGAGGGCGCTGAACCCGTGCAGCGCCTCGCTCCCCTGCCGCACCTCGTCCTCGGTCAGGCCGGTGTGCTCGGCGATCCGGGCGGGCGAGGGGGAGACGCCCAGGGCGGTCAGTTCGGAGCCCGCGAGGCGGACGACGTTACGGAGGTTCTGGACGCGGCGGGGGACGTGCACCGACCACATGCGGTCCCGGAAGTGCCGTTTGATCTCCCCCGTGATGGTGGGCACGGCGAAGGGTGCGAAGGCCCGGCCGACCGCCGGATCGTAGCGGTCCACGGCGTTGACCAGCCCGACCGCCGCCACCTGCCGCAGGTCCTCCAGCGTCTCGCCCCGGTTCCGGTAGCGGGCCGCCAGCCGGTGGGCCATGGGCAGCCAGGCGCAGATGAGCTGCCCCCGGAGCCGCTCCTTCGCAGGGCCGGCGGGGAGCTCCACGAGACGGCGGAAGCCCGCTGCCGTGTCGGGCTCGTCGGCGTACCGGCTTTCCTCGGCCATGGGGGGCGGCTCAACTCCTCACCGTACGGGATCGCTGTTCGCCGGGACGGTGGTGCGCCGGGAGGCGGGCGTACGTCGCCGGGGGCGGGCCTACATCGGAGAGGGCGGGCGTACGTCGGAGAGGGCGGCCCGCGCGGCATCCCGAAGCACCCTGCTTCCCCTCCCCTGTGCGGAGAACCGCGGAAACGGAGGGGCGGTGCCGTTCACCCGACCGGTCGTCCGGAGCCCCTCCTCTGCCGGGGAAGCCGCCGCGTTCACCCCCGGTGACGGCGACGGCGGTACGCGCCGAACGGCGGAAATACCCGGCTCCGGGCAGAATTGCCCCCGGGAGCAGCCCGTCCGATCTGCCGACGCTCCGCCGACCGAGGAGGATCATGGCTGTACGTCACCACCTCGTCGACCGTCCCCCGGCCGCCGTATGGGCGGTCCTGGAGGACGGGGCGCTGTACGGGGAGTGGGTGGTCGGAACCTCGGACTCCCGCCCGGAACAGGGCGACTGGCCCCAGACCGGCTCGTCGATCACGTACCACGTCCACGTGGGGCCCAAGCGGTTCACCGGGCGCACGGTCGTCCGGCGCATCGACCGGCCGGGGGCGCTGGAGCTGGAGGCCGAGGGCGGGCCCTGGGGCACCGCCCGTATCGCCTTCGACATCCGCCCCTGGGGCGAGCGGACCCTCGTCATCGTCGACGAGCACCCGCTGCGCGGCCTGGGCGGCACGCTGCACAATCCGCTGGTGGACACGTTGTTCCAGCTCCGCCACCGCACCATGCTGGCGCGCCTGGCCCGGCTGGTCGAGCGTGTGACACCCGCGGAGAGGTGAGGCACGGCCGGTCACCGCACCCCCTGGGGCCCGTCGTCAGCCGGGCCGCTTCGCCTGGGTGGCGATGACGGCGGCCTGTACGCGGCGTTCGACGCCGAGTTTGGCCAGGATCCGGGAGATGTTGTTCTTGACCGTCTTCTCTGCGAGGTAGAGCCGCAGGCCTATCTCGCGGTTGGTGAGTCCTTCGCCGATGAGCGCGAGGATCTCCTGCTCCCGGGCGGTCAGCGCGGCGACTCCGGAGGGGCGGTCGTCCTGGGCCGCGTCGTCGCGGAGACGGGCCATCACACGGGCGGTGGCGCCGGGGTCGAGCATCGACCGGCCGGAGGCGACCGTCCGCACGGCCTGGACCAGGTCCGTGCCGGTGATCTGCTTCAGTACGTAGCCCGACGCGCCCGCCACGATCGCGTCGAGCAGCGCCTCCTCGTCGTCGAAGGACGTCAGCATCAGGCAGGCCAGATCGGGCATCCGCGAGCGCAGTTCGCGGCAGACGCTGACGCCGTCCCCGTCGGGCAGGCGCACGTCCAGGACCGCGACCCGGGGGCGCAGGGCCGGGATGCGGGCGAGCGCCTGTTCCACGGTGCCCGCCTCCCCGACGACGGTCATGTCCGGTTCGGCGTCCAGCAGGTCGTGGACGCCGCGGCGCACCACTTCGTGGTCGTCGAGGAGGAAGACCGTCACCGGCGCCTTCCCGGTGGTGGCCGCACCGCTGTCCGTCATCGCACGCTCCGTCATCTCTCTTGTCCGGCCCACCGGGTCTCTGGCCCCGTGTCCACGTCCGCCGGGTTTGTTGTCCGTGTCCACGCCCGCCGGGTCTGTTGTCCGTGTCCGCGGCCACCGGATCTCTTTGCCGTGTCCACCTCGGCGGACTCTCCCGATGGTGCCGCACGTCCGGGCCGTGCGAACAGGGCCGACCGGCCCTGTTCGGTCAGGTGTACGAGGCCGGCGGGCGCTCAGCGCAGCGGGGCGCGCCAGAGCAGTCGGCTCCCCCCGTCGGCGGGCGTCGACATCTCCAGGGCCCCGCCGACCTCGCGGGCGCGCTCGGCGAGGTTGTCCAGCCCGCTGCGGCGGCCCTGTTCGGGGATGCCCTTGCCGTTGTCGGAGACCGTCAGGCGCACCTCGTCGGCGGTGGCCCTCAGGCTCACCTCGACCCGGGTGGCGTGCGCGTGGCGGGCCGCGTTGCTGAGGAGTTCGCCGAGCACCGCCACCACGTGTTCGGCCACGTCCAGCGGTACGTCGGTGTCGAGGAGGCCCTCCATGCTGAGCCGGGGCGGGAAGCCGAGCGAGGTGACCGCGTCCCCCACCGCCCGGGAGGCGCGGGCGCGCAGACTCGTACCGGCCCCTTCGTCGCGGGCCCGCAGGCCGAAGATGGTGGACCTGATGATCTTGATGGTCTCGTCCAGGTCGTCGACGGCCCGGCTCACCCGCTCGGCCGCTCCGGTGTGCTCGACCAGCCGGGCGGCGCTCTGGAGCGTCATACCGGTCGCGAACAGCCGCTGGATGGCCAGATCGTGGAGGTCGCGGGCGATCCGGTCGCGGTCCTCCAGGAGCGCGACGTGTTCGGCGTCCCGCCTCCGTACCGCCAGCTCCAGGGCGAGCGCCGTCTGCCCCGCGAAGGCGAGCAGCGGCTCCAGCTCCGCCTCGGTGAACACGGGTTCGCCCGCCGCCCGGGCCAGGAGCAGGACGTCCGCTCCGGCGGCCGATCCCAGGGGCACGGCGACCGCCGGACCCGGGCAGGCGGACCGGCGGGGGTCGGCCGGGAAGCGGGGGTCCTTCCGCAGGCAGGTGGAGACCATGTGCCGGCCCGCCGCCGAGGCCGCGCCCGCCAGCGTGCCGTCGACCGGGAGGACCAGCCCCTGGGCGCCGCCGTCCCCGACGGACCGCTCCACGACCAGGTCGCCCGTGCCGGGGACGGGCGCGGCGACCTCGGCCAGGCAGGCCCCGGTGATCTCTCCGGCCCGCCGCGCGATCAGCTCCAGCACGTCCTGACGGGCGTCGCCCGAGAGGAGGTGGTTGGTGACCTCGGCGCCCGCCCGGAGCCAGCGGTGCTGACGCTGCGAACTCTCGTAGAGGCGCGCGTTGTCGATCGCCACTCCGGCCGCCACCGCAAGCGTGGTGATCACGGACTCGTCCTCGGCGTCGAAGTCGAGGCCGCCCCGCTTGTCGGTGAGGTAGAGGTTCCCGAACACCTCGTCCCGCACCCGGATCGGCACGCCCAGAAACGTGCGCATCGGCGGGTGGTGCGCGGGGAACCCGTACGAGGCCTCGTGCGCGCCCAGTTCGCTCAGGCGCAGCGGCTCCGGGTGCCGGATCAGCTCGCCGAGGAGGCCGTGACCGGCCGGCAGCGGTCCGATCTCCTGCCGCTGCTCCGGCGTCAGCCCCGAGGTGAGGAACTGCGACAGGGACCGCCCGTCGGGCCCGATCACCCCGAGGGCCCCGTACTGCGCGTCCACCAGCTGCGCCCCGGCCTCGACGATGCGCCGGAGCACCTGGGACAGGTCCAGCTCGCGGCCCACCGAGACGACGGCCTCCAGCAGGCTGTGCACCCGGTCCCGGGTCCCCCGGGCGGCGTTGATCCTCGCCTGCAACTCCTCCAGCAGCTCGTCCAGCCGCATCCCAGGCATCCGCGACAGCGGCTGCTCATCCCCCACAGCGACCTCTTTCCCTCCGCCCCCGGCTCCTTCCGCGCCACTCTATGGGGCTGCCCCCGCCCGGACGGCGCCGGGAGGACCCGGGACGTTCAGCCCCGGACCGGGACCGACCGGACCTCTCGCGGGCGGGCGCCGCGCGGGACCCTGGGACGCAGACCCGTCACATCGGCCCGGCCGCCGGACGCCCCTGGTGCCGGGCCCGGCACCGTACTGGCATCCCCCGCACAGAGACCCGGACAGGACATGCGCGAGCACACAGTGGGCGAGGTGATGACCCGCACCGTCGTCACCACCACCCCCGGCACACCGGCCCAGGATGCGGCCCGGCTGTTCGGGCTGCACCGGATCAGCGCGGTGCCCGTACTGGACGGCGAGGACCGGGTCGTGGGGGTGGTCTCCCGTACGGATGTGGAGGGCGCGATCGCCGGACCCATCCCCCGTAGGGATGTGACCGAAGGCGCCTGCCCCGGACGCGCCGCACCCTCGCCCCCCGCCGTGCTCACGGTCCGCGACCTGATGACGAGCCCCGCCGTCACGGTCCACCCGGAGCAGCGGGTGAAGGACGCGGCACGGGTCATGGAGCGGCGGGGCGTGGGGCGGCTCCCCGTGGTGGACCCCGAGGACCGGCTGATCGGCCTCACCACCCGCCGCGACCTGCTCCGGGTCTTCCTCCGTACGGACGAGGAGGTGCGGGCCGACGTCCACGAGGCGCTGCGCCGCACTCCCGGTGGGCTCATCGTCTCCGTACGGGAGGGGCTGGTCACCCTCACCGGGACCGCGCCGCCGGACGGACTGTCCGGCCTCCTGGTCGCGTCCCTCTGGGGCATCGACGGCGTCACCGGGGTGATCAACGCCCTCGACCCGCCGCGCTGAAGCCTCTCGATACATCGATACGTCAATACGTCGTTGCATCGGTACATCGGTACGTCGTTGATACGGCTTTACGCGCCGGAGCCCGCCCTGCGGGGAGTCAGGGCGGGTTCCGGTGGATCGGGGAGGGAGGGCGGGGTCAGGCGTGCGGGACGACGGCGACGGGGCAGCGGGCGTGGTGCAGGACCGCGTGGGCGGCCGATCCGATCCGGGTGCCGAGCGGGGCCCGCCGGGCACGGCGTCCGACCACCATCAACTGGGCCTCGGTGGACTCCTCCACCAGGACCTGCCCGGCGCTGCCCATCTCGACGTGCTCCGTGACCGGCACGCCCGGGTACTTGTCGCGCCACGGGGCCAGGGCCTCCCGGAGCGCCTTGCGCTCGAAGGGCTCCAGCCCGCCCGAGGCGTCGGCGAGGGCCAGCGAGGCGCTCCAGGTGTAGACGGGCGGCAGGCTCCAGGCGCGGACCGCCCGCAACGGGACTCCCCGTACGGCGGCGGCCTCGAAGGCGAAGCCGAGCACATCCGCGCTCTCCTCCGGTGTGCCCTGCTGGCCGACGACGACCTCGCCGTTCTCGCGGACCGGGTACTCACCGTCGTAGGCCCGCACGGAGACGACGGGGCCCTTCGCCCCGGCGATCACCTGCTGCCCGTACGAGCCCAGGAGGAAGCCGAGCAGGGCCCCGTGGCCCCGGGTACCCAGGCAGAGCAGCTCGGACCGCTCGGCCTCGGCCAGCAGCGCCACGACCGCCGTCTCGGGCAGTACCCGGCTGGAGACGGGCAGTTCGGGGTACCGGGCGGCCACCTGGTCCTCGGCCTCGCGCAGCACCGCGCGGGCGGCCTGGGCCTCCGTCTCCCGGTTCTGGACGAGCGGGATGTCCAGCGGCTGCCAGAGCCAGGCGTGCACGATGCGCAGCGGCAGGCCCCGCAGCGCCGCCTCGCGCGCCGCCCAGTCGGCCGCCGCCAGACTCTCCGGCGAACCGTCCACCCCTACGACTACGGCCTTCTTCACGGGTCTGCCTCCGTACGTCCATGAGGGCCGGCCCTTCGACCGGCCGCTGGAACCAGCATCGTGGGCGGGCCCGCTCCGGGGGAGGGCCGATCGGCCCTGTGTCCGGGCCCGTTGGGCACCGGGAGGCGGGGGCCGTCCTGCGGGGGCGTCCTGCGGGCACCGGCGCCGACCCTGGCCACCGCCCGGTCGGCGTCGATCTCCACACCGCGCATCGCGCCCGTGGTGACGAGCAGGAAGTCCTCCCGCGCGGGGAACGGCTGGTGGCCGGTGGCCATGACACCGACCGGTAACTCGCGCATTCCCCTGCCGGATGTCAGCCCTGCCGGGTGCCAGCCCCGTCGGGTGTCACCTCTGCCTGATGTGCCATATCGGTCAGTTCAGTGCCGCTCCGTGCAGACTGCTGGAGATCGACCAGCACTTCACCGGCCCCCGCCCCGGGACCTGGTCAGCCGCGGCCTCTTCGGCCTGGACGAGCGGGTTCACCCGTACGACGATCCGCAGTGCCTCGGGGGCGCGCCCATGGGTCTCGGCGCTCTGCCTGATCTACGCGATGGCGTACGAGAGTTGCGGGACGGGCAGCCCCACCCCCAGCCAGCCGTGCGCCCGGCCCCTCACGGAGTCGTGTGGTAGTAGCGCGTGCAGGAGCGCACCATCGCGTCGTCGGCGATGCCGAAACAGTCGATGAAGCGCAGACAGCTCTCCTCCGTGCCCGGGTCGACAAGGCGCCCGACGGCGACGACGCAGTGGTCGTGGGCGACGATGCGGTCGATCTCGTGGCGGGCGGTGGGCGCTGCGTCCGCGCGGTGGGCGTGGAGCACCGCCGTACGGCCCCGGGCGGCCGGGCGGCCGGGCAGTTCGAACTCGACGTCGTCGTGCAGCAGGGAGCCGCAGGCGTCGAGATCGCCCGCGTTGAGGTAGTCGTAGACCAGGCGGATGTGGTCGATCCCCGCGGCGGTGACCGGATCGACCGGAAGCCCCCACGATCCGGCGCCCGCTGAGTAGTTGGTGTTCATCACTGTCCCTTTCGCAGCCACGCCCCATCCTGCGAAGTACCTGCAACTTCTCCCTATCCCCGGGCTATCGCACACCGGAGAACCACACGCCGTAGACAGGAACCACACGAATGTGGAGACTGTCCGGCAAGTTGACCCGGCGGCGTCAACTCTCATGGCTGGTGGGGGATTCAGTGGCTGACGGTATGACGGAACAGGTCCTCGGGCTGCCCGATATGTTCTGCCCGCCCTTCCGGGTCCTGGGACCACTCCAGGTACGGGGCAGCGAGAAGCCTCTCAGAGTCCCTCCCGGCCGTCAGGAGGTAATCCTCGCCGCGCTGCTCCTGGAGAGCAATCGCGTGGTCAGCACCCATTACCTGGTCGACCTCATCTGGCAGGACGATCCGCCGGAGACCGCGCGCACCCAGGTCCAGATCTGTGTGTCACGGTTGCGGAAACTGCTGGCGGACGCGGACTGCGAGGTCTCGATCACCACCCGGCCGCCGGGGTACGTGCTCAACACCGACGCCGCCAACGTGGACTCCGCGCTCTTCACCGAGCAGGTCACGCGCGCACGGCGGCTCAAGGACCAGGGCGCCCCGGAGCAGGCGGTGGAGCGGCTGAAGTCCGCGATGAAGCTCTGGCAGGGGGACTGCCTGACCGGTATGGACAGCGGCCCGCTGGCCAACCGGGCCCGGCAGCTCAACGAGGAACGGCTCGCCGCCCTCGAACTGCGCATGCGGATCGAGCTGGAACTCGGACGGCACGACCGGCTGGTCGGCGAGTTGCAGATGCTGACGCACGAGCACCCCCTGCGGGAGAGACTGCGCGGCCAGCTCATGCAGGCCCTGTACTGGTCGGGGCGGCAGGCGGAGGCGCTGGACGTCTTCCAGGCCGGGCGGGTGCTGCTCGACGAGGAGCTCGGGCTGGAGCCCGGCCGGGAGCTCAAGGACCTCCAGTCGGCGATCCTCGCGGGTGAACTGCCCCCGCCCGCCGGGCCCGGACCTGCCGCCCGTATGCCGGCCGCCGCCGAGCCGGAGAGCGCCGCGGAGGGTGCCGCCACCGTCCCGCCGCCGGCCGAGCGGCAGGACGAGGTCCCGCACCAGATGCCCGCCACGACCGCGGACTTCGTCGCCGACGCGGGCCGGCTCGCGGATCTGGAGCGGGCCCTGACGGGAGGGCCGGGGCGGCACACCGCCGGTCTCGTCGCGATCACCGGCAAACCCGGCACCGGGAAGTCGACCCTCGCCGTCCACATGGCGCACATGCTGGCCGAGACCGGGTTCCCGGACGGCCAGCTCTACTGCGACCTGCGCGGTACGACGGGGGCTCCGGCGACGTCCTCGGAGGTGCTGGGCCGGTTCCTGCGGGCGCTCGGCATCCCCGGCCAGCTCATCCCGGAGTCGCTGGACGAACGCGCGGAGATGTACCGGACCCGGCTCGCCTCCCGCCGGGTCCTCGTCGTCCTGGACGACGCGGTCAGCGAGGGTCAGGTGCGGCCGCTGCTGCCCGGCAGCCGGGACTGTGCCGTCCTCGTCACCAGCCGGGCGCGGCTGACCGCCCTGCCCGGTGCGCACCGCGTGGAACTGGACGTACTGGAGGAGGACCGGGCGCTGGAGCTGCTGTCCCGGATCATCGGCGAGGACCGGGTGCGCGACGAGGCCGTGGCGGCGGAGGCGCTCGTCCGCACGGTCGGACGGCTCCCGCTGGCGCTCCGTATCGTGGCCGCCCGGCTCGCGGCCCGTCCGCACTGGACGCTCGCCTCGATGGTGCACCGGCTCGCCAACGAGCGGCACCGGCTGGACGAGCTGACCCACGGCGAGATGACCATGCGGGCCAGCCTCTCCCTGACGTACGACGGTCTGGCGGCGCCCGACGCCCGGCTGCTGCGGCTGCTGAGCATGGCCCAGGCGCCGACGCTGCCGAGCTGGCTGGCCGGTTCGCTCCTCGACGACGACCGCCCCTTCCCGTCGGACCTGATGGAGCCCCTGGTCGACGTACAGATGCTGGATGTGGTCGGGGTGGAGAGCACCGGTGGGTACCGGTACCGCTTCCACGAGATCATCCGCGTGTACGCGCGGGAGCAACTGGCCGCGCAGGAGACGCCGGAGGGCCGCGAGGCGGCGCTCGTCCGCATGGCGGGCGGCTGGATGCACCTGGCCGAGCGGGCCCACCGCAAGGTGTACGGCGGCGACTACACCGTCCTGCACGGGACCGCTCCCCGCTGGGAGCCGCCCGTCGTCGGCACGGACCAGCTGCTGGCCGATCCGATGGCCTGGCTGGACGCCGAACAGGGCGCGCTCTGCGGGATGGTGGAGCAGGCGGCGGACGAGGGGCTGCACGATGTCAGCTGGGACCTGGCCACGACGCTGGTCACCTTGTTCGAGGTGCGGGGCCACTACGACCTGTGGGAGCAGACCCATCTGAAGGCGCTGGGGGCCGTCCGCAAGGCGGGCAACCTGCGGGGCAAGGCGGCCGTGCAGGCGTCGCTGGGCTCGCTGTACATGAGCCGCAATCAGTTCGACCGGGCGCGGCAGGCGCTCGGTTCGGCGCTGGACTCCTTCGAGGCGCTCGACGAGCCGGTGGGGAAGGCCCTGTGCCGACGCGATCTCGCCCTCATCGCGAGGACGAGCGGCGACGACGACGGAGCCCTGGAGCTGTACGGGAGGTCCCTCGCCGACTTCGACCGGGCCGACGACGTGGTGGGGCGGGCGATCGTCCTGACGCAGAGCGCCCACATCCGGATGCGCCGGGGTGACAAGGAGGCGGCGCAGACGCAGCTCGACGAGGCGCTGGCCATCTACGAGGGAGTCGGCTACACGGGGGGACGGGCGAGAACGCTGCGCCGCGTCGGTCAACTGCTGCTGGAGCGGGGCGACCACGACCAGGCGGTGCTGACCTTCACCGAGGTCCTGGAGCTGTGCCACGATTCCGGCGATGTCATCGGGGAGGGTCACCTGCTGCGCGACCTGGGACACGCCTTCACCCTGATGGGACGGCCCGAACGGGCCAGGGACTTCTACGACCGGGCCATCGCGGCCCGGGAGCACATCATGGATTTTAGTGGTGGCGCGTTGGCGCGCCTGGATCTGGCGCGACTTCTGGAGGGGGACGCTGCGGGGTCCCGGGAACTTCTGCTCCCTGCGGTCGACGTGTTCCGGGACCGGGGGATGGCGCGGGAGCTGACCGAGGCGAATCGGTTGCTCGGCGTGGGCTGAGGCCGTTCTCGGGCCGTCAGTCCCAGGGGTTGTTGTCCGTGCCCGAGCCGGCCGGGGGCTTCGGGGTCGTGCCCTCGGCGGGACCTTCCTCCGTCGTCGTGGTGGCGGCGGTGGCGGTGGCCGGGACAGTGGCGTCGGCGGCCTCGGCGGCCCAGCCCGTCTGTGCGCCCAGGCCGGTCACGATCACGATCAGGGCCGAGGCGACAGCGGTGCGGAGAGCGGTGCGGGCGGAGGTCGTGTTCGTCATCGGATTCCCTCTCGGTGGTGGTGTTTCCTTCTGACCACCAAATTAGGAAGGCCCGGATTCACGGCGCCGCCCGTGCGCCTATCACCCCGCTATCACGGCGTCGGCCCGCTATCACCACGCCCCGTCCCCGCCCTCATCCCCTATCACGGGCCGGGATAGGGGGTGAGGGCCCCTTATCACGGGCCGGGATAGCGGAAGTCCACGTGGGGTTAGGACCGGGATGCCCCCTGGATAGCCCACGTTCGAAGGATGGCCGAAGAACTCTCGCCAGGTCCCGCACCCACCAGCAGGAGCTTCCCATGACGATCGGCCTCCCTCCCCAGAACGCCGCCGCCCCCGACTCCGAGCTCCTCGGTTCCCTGATACGCGGGCACCGGCTCCGTATCGGCCTGACACAGCGCCAGTTGGCGGATCTCTCCACCATCAGCGTCCGGGCCATCCGCGACCTGGAGAAGGGGAAGGCGCAGCGGCCCAGAACCGACACGGTCCGGCTCATCGCCGACGCCCTGCGGCTGGGCCCCCGGGCCCGTACCGCCCTGGAGGAGGCGGCCCGGCGCGGACACCGTGGCGGCGGCGGTGACGGCAGACGACCGGGTGCCGAGCGCCCGGCGCCGCCCGTCCCCCTGCACCCCGTCATCGGGCGGGACGCGGAGACCGCGGTCGTCGTGGAGGAGCTGCGGTCGGGGTCCGAACGGCTCATCACGGTGGTGGGGTTGAGCGGGATGGGGAAGACCCGCGTCGCCCTGGAGGCCGCGGCCCGGCTCCACGAAGCGGGCCTCTCCGTGCTGTGGCACACCGCGCCGGGCCCCGTCCCGGACTTCCTGCCGGCCGAGGACGACTCGTTCACCGCCCTGACCGGGGAGTGCGCCGACTACCTGCACGGCGGCGGGGAGACCGGTGAACTCCCCGGACGGGCCAGCGAATTCCCCACACGGACCGACGAACTCCCGCCGCTGACCGGCAAATTCCCCGTACAGCCCCGCGAACTCCCTTCACTGACCGGCGAATCCCCCGTACGGAACGGCGAACTCCCGGCGCGGCTCGCCGACCTCGCGGGCGGCCGCGGCATCCTGCTGGTGCTCGACGGCGTCGAGACCAGCCTGCTCGACGGCCACCGGCTGAACCGGCTGCTGCGTGACGTCCCCGGCCTCCGCGTCCTCGTCACCGCCGAGGAGCCCTGGGACGTCCCCTGCGAACGCCTTTTCCTGCTCTCCCCGTTGGAGGCTCCCGCCCCGCCCTCCGGCACCGACTCCCCCGCCACCCGGTTCTTCCTCAGCCGGCTGCGCCGCGTCCGCCCCGACATCACGGCCGACGCACGGTCGCTGGCGGACATCGCACGGATCTGCCACCGCCTCGACGGCCACCCCATGGCGCTGGTCGCCGCCGCCTCCTGGCTGGCCGTCTGCGATCTGCCGACCCTCTGCGGCATCGTGGAGTCCGACCCAGCCGCCCTGCTCGACCACCTCTCCGGCGACCCGGCGGTCTCGCGGCTGCCGGAGCGGACCGGCCGCACCATCGGACGGCTGCCCGCCGACCATCAGCGGCTGCTCTCCGCCCTGCACGCGGCGGACGCGGACGAGTTCGACCTGGGTGACGTCGTCCGGCTGACCGGCCTCCCCCTGCCCAACTGCGGCCGCATGGTGCGCGATCTGCTGGTCAGCGGGGTCATCCGGGCCAGTACGGAGACGGGCCGCTCCGCGTTCCGGGTGCTGTGCGTGGTACGGGCCCTGACCCCGGCCCCCACCACTCCCACCCCTGCTACGGCCACCGCCACGGCCGCTCCCACTGCCGCCGACGCTGCCGCCTGACTGCCGCCGCGCCGCCGCCACGGCGCCGAACTGCTGGCTCACCGCCGGGCCGACTGCCGCTCCCCGGGGCCGCCCACGGGTTGTATGGCACTGCCCCGCCCGGCGCGGCTCTCCGCCCCGGCCGCACCCTCCGCCGTACCGCCACACCGCCCTCACGCCCTCCCGTTCTCCCGCCTTCCTGTCTCCTCCGCAGCGACTTACCCAGGAGTTCCCATGCCGTCCGATGCGCCCGTCGCACCTGCCCCGGCCGCCGTCCGGTTGCCGCTCTCGGTGGCCCAGCACGACATCTGGACGGCCCACACCCTGGACCCCACCGGCCTGCGGTACAGCGTCGGTGAGTGCAGGGAGATCCTCGGCCCCGTGGATCCGGAGCTGATGGCGGCCGCCTGGCGGCGGCTGGCCGAGGAGGCGGACTGCCTGCGCGTCCTGCGCTTCGAGGACGACGGGGAGCAGGTGTGGCAGCTGGTCGACCCGGCCGTGGGCTCCCGCACCCTGCCGTTCACCGACGTGAGCGCGGCGGACGACCCGGAGGCGGAGGCCTGGCGCCGGATCGACGCGCTGGTCGGCGACCCGTACGACCTGACCCGTCAGGCCCCCGTACGCTGCGCGCTCTTCAAGCTGGGCGAGGAGCGGTACTTCTATTTCTACGGTTTCCACCACCTGGTCGTCGACGGGGTGGGCGTCTCGATGCTCCTGGCGCGGCTCGTCGCCCTGTACGAGCAGGCGGTGGCGGGCGAGGAGTGGGACGACTCCCCCTTCGGCCGGCTCACCGACCTCCTGGCCGAGGACGCCGCGCACCGGAGTTCCGAGGAGGCGGCCGCCGAACGGGAGGGCTGGCGGGAGCACCTGGCCGGTGCGCCGGAGGCGCCCAGCATCGTCCGGGGGTCCGGCCGGGCCGCCCCCGCACACGGCGGGCTGCCCTTCGCCCGACGCAGCGTCCGGGTGTCCCCGGAGGACGCCGAGCGGCTGCGGACCGTCGCCCGTACCGAGCGCGTCTCCTGGTCCGTGCTCCTGGTGGCGCTGCTCACCGTCTACCTGCACCGGGTGACGGACCGGGACGAGCTGGTGGCCGCCCTGCCGGTGACGGGCCGGAAGTCGAAGACCGCGCGGAGCACGCCCGGGATGCTGTCGAACATCGTCCCGCTACGGCTGCGCGTACGGCCCGAGGAGACGCTCGGGGCACTGGTCCGGACGGTGTCCGCCGAGGTCAAGCACGGTCTGCGCCACCAGATGACCCGGTACGAGGATCTGTGCCGGGACGCCGGGGTCATGGACGGCTCCCGCAGGCTCGCCTCGCCCGTCATCAACATCATGGGCTTCAACGCGGAGCTGACCGTGTGCGGTCACCCGAGCGTCAACCACAACGTCAGCAACGGCCCGGTCGACGACCTGAGCATCGCCGTGTTCGACCTGGGAGCGGCGAGCGGGCTGCGCATCGACTTCGACACCCCGGTCGAGGGGGTCGACGTGGACGCCGTCGCCGCCCACCAGGACCGGTTCGTCCGGTTCCTCGCGGCGGCCCTCGCCGCCGAGGAGCCGACCGCGCGCCGGGTGGCCGATCTGGAGGTGCTGTCGGAGGCCGAGCGCGAGCTGCTGACCGGCCGGTGGGCCGGGCCGGTGGTGGCCGCCGACGACACGACGCTGGTGGAGGGGTTCGAGGAGCAGGCGGCGCGGTTCCCGGACAAGGCCGCGCTGATCGACCGGGACCGGCGGATCACCTACGCCCAGCTCAACGCCGACGCCAACCGGTGGGCCCGGCAGCTGCGCTCCCGAGGCCTGGGCCGCGGTGACATGGCGGGCATCCTCTTCGAGCGGGGCGCCCTCTTCGTCACCGCGCTCCTCGCAGTCCTCAAGACCGGTGCCGCGCACGTGCTGCTCGACCCCGACTTCCCCGACGAACGCCTCCGCTCGGCGGCCGACGACGCGGGTATCGGCCACCTCATCGCCCCCCAGGAGCTCGCGGACCGGATCCCCGGCGACTGGGCCACCCACACGGAGGCCCCTGCGGATCTCCCGGACCAGGAAACCGGAAACCTCGGCCTCCCCCTCACCGCCGAGGACGCGGCGTGCCTGATGTTCACCTCGGGCTCGACCGGCCGGCCCAAGGGCATCCTGTCCTCCCACCGCAACCTCGTCTCGACCCTCACCCGGCAGAGCTACCTCCCCTTCGGCCCCGACCAGGTCATCCTCCAGTGCTCCCCCGTCTCATGGGACGCGTTCAGCCTGGAGCTCTGGGGCGCCCTTCTGCACGGCGGCACGGCAGTCCTCCAGCCGGGGCAGAAGCCGGAACCGACGATCGTCGACGAGCTGGCCCGGCGGCACAACATCACCACCCTGCTGCTGTCCGCCACCCTCTTCAACTACCTCGTCGACGAACACCCCGACGCCTTCGCCTCCGTCACCACCGCGTTCACCGTCGGCGAGGCCGCCTCCCCCGCCCACGTACACGCCCTGCAACGGCTGCGGCCCGGCATGGCCGTCGTCAACGGTTACGGGCCCGCAGAGGCGATGATCTTCGCGACCACGCACACCGTCGAGCCCGCCGCCGAGCCGCACCCGGCGATCCCTATCGGATCGCCCCTGGTCAACAAGCCCGCTTACATCCTGGACAACCACCTCGGACTCTGCCCGCCCGGCACCACGGGAGAGCTGTACCTCGCGGGTGACGGCCTCGCCCACGGCTACCAGGGGCGGCCCGACATCACCGCCGTCCGCTTCGTCCCGCACCCCTTCGGAGGCCCGGGCAGCCGCCTCTACCGCACCGGAGACCTCGCCCACTTCGACCGGAACGGCGTCCTCCAGTACGAGGGCCGGGCCGACGACCAGGTCAAGGTCCGGGGCTTCCGGATCGAGCCCGGCGAGATCGAAGCGGCTCTCCTGACCCATCCCCGCATCAGCCAGGCGGTGGTCACCCTCCACGAGCAGCGGCTCGCCGCCTACGTCGTGGCCGATCAGCCCATCCACCTCGAAGAGGTCCGCCGCCACCTGGCCGACCGGCTCCCCGAGCACCTCGTACCCGCCTCTCTCACCCCTCTGGAGCGGCTGCCCTTCACCGCAAACGGGAAGATCGACAAGCGGGCCCTGCCGGCCCCGTCGATCGTCTCCCGGGGTGGTCGCGCGGCCCGCACGGCCGAGGAAGAGATCGTGGTGGCGCTGTTCGCGAGGACGCTCGGCCTGCCCGACAGCCCCACGATCGACGACAACTTCTTCACCCTGGGCGGGCATTCGCTGCTGGCCGCACGCCTCACCAACCACATCGCCGACGTCCTCGGCGTCCGGCTCACCATCCGTGACGTCTTCCAGCACCCGACACCGGCCCGCCTCACCGAACACATCGCCGGAAAGAAGGGCACCCCCGCCCTGCCCCCGCTCGTCCCCACCGAGACCTACGGCGAACTGCCGCCCGCCTCCTACGCCCAGCAACGACTGTGGCTCCTGGCCGACCTCGACGGCGGCACCGCCGCGTACAACGTCCCCATCGCCGTACGCGTCGAAGGCGCCCTGGATACAGGGGCGTTGGAAGCAGCGCTCAACGATGTCGCCGAACGTCACGCCCCGCTGAGGACAGTCTTCGAAACCATCGACGGCGAACCCCGCCAGCGCGTGCTGCCTCCCGCCTCCGCCCGCATCCCTCTCACATACCGACAGGTGGACGCCGGAGACCTTGATACGGAACTGGCCTCGGCTGCAGGCCACGTCTTCGACCTCCGTACCGAAGTCCCCCTCCGCGCAACCCTGTTCGACCCCGGCAACGGCTCCCAGGTACTGCTGCTCCTGCTCCACCACATAGCCACCGACGGCGCATCCAACACCCCCTTCTTCACCGACCTCACCCACGCCTACGAAGCCCGCCTCACCGGAACCAACGAACCCGCCCTGGACCCACTGACCATCCAGTACACCGACTACGCACAGTGGCAGCGCCGCATCCTCGGCTCCCAGGACGACCCCGAAAGCCTCCTGACCCACGAACTCGACTTCTGGCAACACACCCTCACCGGCCTCCCCCAGGAACACAGCCTCAACCTCGACCACCCCCGCCCCGCCCACGCCACCCACCACGGCGGAGAGATCACCGTCGACCTGGGCCACGACCTCTACGAGCAGATCGGCTCGCTGTCCCGGGCCGAAGGATGCACGCCCTTCATGGTCGTGCACGCCGCACTCGTCGCGGCACTCACCCGCCTCGGCGCGGGCACAGACCTCGCCATCGGCTCACCCGCCGCAGGACGCGGTGACGAACAACTCCAGGGCCTGGTGGGGTTCTTCGTCAACACCCTGGTCCTACGCACCAGCACCGCCGGTGACCCGACCTTCCGCGAACTCCTCCACCACGTCCGTACGACGGACCTCGACGCGTTCGCCCACCAGGAAGCCCCCTTCGACCTCGTCCTGGACGCGGTCAACCCCACCCGCACCCTCGCCCGACACCCCCTCTTCCAGATCTGCCTGGCGCTGGAGACGGGTGGCGCACCCACCCTGGACCTGCCCGGTGTCCGGTCGGCCCGTGCCGAGACGTTCGCCAACGGCTCGGCCAAGTTCGACCTGGAGTTCTTTCTGCGCTCCGACGACGAGAAGGAGTTCCGGGCCACGGTCGTCTTCGCGCGGGATGTGTTCGACGAAGCGACGGTACGGAGGATGGCCACGGTCCTCGGCTCGGTCCTCCGACAGGTCCTCGCCGACCCCGAACTGCGCCTGGCCGACCTGAACGTCCTCACCGAGGCCGAACACGAACTCCTCACCGGCCCCTGGGCCGGCACCACCGTGGACACCGACAGCGCAACCATCGTGGAGCGCTTCGAGGAACAGGCCGCCCTCCGCCCCGACAAGACCGCACTCATCTACGAAGACCGCGAACTCTCCTACAGGGAGTTGAACACCGCCGCCAACCGCCGGGCTCACCATCTCCGCGAGCTGGGCCTGAAGCGCGGGGACATCGCCGGAGTCCTGCTCGAACGCGGCACCGAGTTCGCGACAGCCGTGATCGCCGTGACCAAGACCGGAGCCGGATACACCCTCCTCGACCCCGACTTCCCCGACGAACGCCTCCGCACCGCCGCCCACGACGCCGGCATCACCCACCTCATCACCGATACGGCGCTCGGTGGCCGACTGGTCGGGCCGTGGCAGGCAGTCGTCTGGACGGGCGAGGAACTGGAGACGCGCTCGGGAGAGAACCTGAACCTGCCACTCACCAGCGCGGATGTGGCATGCCTGATGTTCACCTCCGGATCCACCGGACGCCCCAAAGGCATCCTCTCCTCCCACCGCAACCTCACCTCCACCATCACCAACCAGAACTACGG
>NZ_JBHYVE010000045.1:0-47495 GCF_042750035.1 Streptomyces sp. NPDC059452 | reverse complement strand
TGGGGGGGGGCCGGCCGGGGCCGGTCGTTCTCCTCTCCCATACACCCCCCGCCCGCCCCCCACAACCCCCCCCGGGCCCCGGGGGGCGCGGGGGGGCCCCCGCCGGCGCGCCCCCCCCGCGGCCCGGCAGGTCTCTCCACGGGGTCTCGCGATGCCGATGACCGCCGGGAGACGTCCGGACCCGATCACACCGGACGCCCCCGGGCGAGGCCCCCGCCCGACCGTCGACCCGAGAGGTCCCGCAATGTCCGCCCGTACCCCCCTCCACCTGGCCGCCGAGATCGGCGGCCCGCCGCACTACGACGCCGGCCACTACCTCCGGCTCGCCCGGCTCGCCGAAGGCGGCGCCCTCGACTTCGTCACCCTCGGCGACTCCTTCGCCCGCCCCGGGCTCGACGCGCTCGCGGTCCTCGCCCGTATCGCGCCCGCCACCGACCGCATCGGCCTCGTCCCGACCGTCACCACCACCCACACCGAGCCCTTCCACGTCTCCTCGGCCGTCGCCTCCCTGGACTGGGTCAGCAAGGGCCGGGCCGGCTGGCACGCCGAGGTGTCCACCACCGAGGCGGAGGCCCGGCTCTTCGGCAGACGCCCCGCGGCCCCGCCCGCCGCGCTGTGGCAGGAGGCCGGAGAGGTCGCCGATGTCTCCGCGCGGCTCTGGGACAGCTGGGAGGACGACGCGGAGATCCGGGACACCGCGACCGGACGCTTCATCGACCGGGACAGGCTGCACTACGTCGACTTCGAGGGCTCCACCTTCTCGGTGCGGGGCCCCGCCATCGTGCCGCGCCCGCCCCAGGGCAGGCCCGTCACCGTCATCGACGCCATCGGCGCCCCGTCGAAGGAGGCGGCGGCCCGGCACGCGGACGTCGTCCACATCCGGGCCACCGGCCCCGAGCAGGCGGCCGCGCTCCGGGACGAACTGCGGGAGCGGGCCGCCGCCCACGGGCGCGACCCCGACGCACTGCGGGTCCTGGTCGCGCTCACGGTGGACCTCGGGGACGTCGAGAGCGCACCGGAACCCGGCCTGGAGAGCGGACCCCAGCTCGCCGGACGCGGCACCTACTTCCGGGGCGGCCCGGTCGACCTCGCCGACCTCATCGCCCAGTGGCACCGCTCGGGCGCGGCGGACGGCTTCCACCTCACGCCCATCACCCCCGAGCGCGACCTCGAAAGGATCGTCAACGGCACCGTGGCCCTCCTCCAGCACCGCAGCCTCTTCCGCACCTTCTATCCGGGCGGAACCCTGCGCGAACACCTGGGGCTCGTCCGCCCCGCCAGCCGCTACGCGAGCGCCAGAGCCGCGTCGGCCGCATCCGCCCCGTCGGCCTCATCGGCTTCGTCGAAGGAGGCCTGACCGTGCCCCGCACCATGCATCTGGCCGCGCACTTCCCGGGCGTCAACGCCACCACCGTGTGGGCCGACCCCCGCTCCCGCAGCCAGATCGACTTCTCCTCCTTCGAGCACCTGGCCAGGACGGCGGAGCGCGGCAAGTTCGACTTCTTCTTCCTCGCCGAGGGGCTGCGGCTGCGCGAGCACAACGGCCGCGTCCACGACCTGGACGTGGTCGGCCGGCCCGAGTCGCTGACCGTGCTGAACGCGCTGGCCGCCGTCACCGACCGGCTCGGCCTCGCCGCCACGGTGAACGCCACCTTCAACGAGCCCTACGAACTGGCCCGCCGCCTCGCCACCCTCGACCACCTCAGCGAGGGGCGCGCCGCCTGGAACGTGGTGACCTCCTCCGACGCCTTCACCGGGGAGAACTTCCGCCGGGGCGGCTATCTGGACCGGGCCGACCGCTACACCCGGGCCGCCGAGTTCGTCGCCACCGCCCGGGAGCTGTGGGACTCCTGGACGCCCGACGGACGCTCGCGCCCCTTCGCACACGAGGGCGAACAGTTCACGATCTCCGGTGAGTTCACCGTCCCGCGCTCCCCGCAGGGCCACCCGGTGGTGATCCAGGCCGGGGACTCCGGCGAGGGCCGGGAGTTCGCCGCCTCCACCGCCGACATCATCTTCAGTCGGCACGGCACCCTGGAGGAGGGCCGCACCTTCTACGCCGACGTCAAGGCCCGGCTCGCCGCGTACGGGCGGGAGGCCGACGATCTCAAGATCATGCCCGGGGTCAGCGTGGTGCTCGGCGACACCGACGCCGAGGCGCAGGAGAACGCGTACGAGATCCGCCGCCGGCAGGTCTCCCCGCAGAACGCGATCCTCGCCGCCGAACAGATCTGGGGCCGCGACCTCTCCGCGTACGACCCCGACGGGCCGCTCCCCGAGTTCGACCCCGACCTCGAATCGGACCTGGTCCAGGGGCGGGTCCGGCACGCCGACCCGCTCGGGGTGGCCGCCCGTTGGCGCGCGGTCTCCGAGGCCAAGGGGCTCTCCCTGCGGCAGACGGTCATCGAGACGACCACCCGGCAGTCGTTCATCGGCTCCCCGCGGTCCGTCGCGGCGGAGCTGATCTCGTTCGTCGAGGCACGGGCGGCCGACGGCTTCATCCTCGTACCGCATCTCACCCCGGGCGGCCTGGACGACTTCGTCGACCGGGTCGTCCCGTTCCTCCAGGAAAGCGGAGCCTTCCGCTCCGAGTACTCCGGCTCCACGCTCCGGTCGCACCTCGGCCTCGCGGAGCCGGTGTGGAAAGGTTGATCGCATGAGCACCGACGCACAGCAGAACGGGCAGAACCAGCAGGGCCGGCAAAACCAGCAGAACCAGCAGGGCGAGCAGAACCAGCAGAACCAGCAGGGCCAGCAGAACAAGCAGGACCAGCAGGCCGGGGGACCGGACGGGGCGGCCCAGGAGTGGCAGCGGTGGCACCAGGGGTGCGTCCTCGCGGTCGCCGCCCCCTACGGCCCCCTCTCCCTGACCGGAACCCACTGGCTCTCGGACTACCCGGAAGGGCGAATTCCGGCCGTCCCCGGACAGTGGCGCGAGGACGGCGACGAGGTGGTGCTGACCGCCACCGCCGAGGACGGCATCGTTGTCGACGGCAAGCCGCTGACCGGCGAGGTCCGGCTCGTCGCGGACAGCGGGCCCGTCGACGACTCCCGGGTGGCTCGGGGGGAGCGGCGGCTGGTGGTGCTCCGCCGCGAAGGGCTCTGGGCGGTACGGGACTTCGACCCGGCCTCCCCGTCGCGGCACGCCTTCTCGACCATCGACGCGACCCCGTACGACCCCGACTGGGCGCTGCCGGGGACCTTCCGTCCGTACGCCGAGGAGCGGGCCGTACGGGTCCCCAACGCGGACGGCGTCGAGCGGGGGCTCGGGCTCGGCGGGGAGATCGCCTTCACGGTGGGCGGCGACGAGCACACCCTCCAGGTGGCGGTCGAGCCGGACGGTTCGCTCTGGGCCGTCTTCGCCGACGCCACCAGCGGGAACGGCAGCTACCGCTTCCGCTTCCTGCGCCCCGGCGCACCGGCCGGGGACGGCAGCGTGGACATCGACTTCAACCGCGCCCTGCTGCCGCCGTGCGCCTTCGCCGATCACTTCATCTGCCCCTTCCCTCCCCCCGGCAACACCCTCCCTGTGCCGGTCCCGGCGGGGGAGCGCAACCGCCTGGACGCCTGAACCGCGCGACCCTCCCGGCCCCCGGCCCCCGGCAGCCCGATGGCTGTCGGGGGCCGGTGCGTGTGAGGCGTGCGTGGCCGAAAGGCATCCTTGCGCCTCCTGCGCGGCCCCCTCGATACTCCCGTCAGCGATTGTCAGGGGCACGGCAACTCCGGAATCCGGACAGCCCCCGACTGCGCCTCACGGGCCCGCCACCCCACAGGAGGGCCCCCGATTCCCCTCGGAGGAACCCGAAGTGAGGATCAAGCGCACCAACCCCCGCCGCAGCCACGCGAGACGCACCCGCACCACGGCCGTCTTCGCCGGACTCGCCGCCGTCGCGGCGTTCACCATCCCCACCGCCAGCGCCAGTGCCGAACCCACCGGCACGTTCAGTGCCAACCAGCTCACCGCGGCGAGCGACGCCGTGCTCGGCGCCGATGTCGCGGGCACCGCCTGGAACATCGACCCGAAGACCAACCGCCTCGTCGTGACCGTGGACAGCACGGTCTCGCAGGCGGAGATCGCCCACATCAAGAAGTCGGCGGGCGGCAACGCCGCCGCCCTCACGATCGAGCGCACGCCCGGGAAGTTCAGCAAGCTGATCTCCGGCGGCGACGCGATCTACTCCAACACCGGGCGCTGCTCGCTGGGCTTCAACGTCCGCAGCGGCAGCACCTACTACTTCCTGACCGCAGGCCACTGCACCAACGGGACGGGTACCTGGTGGGCCAACTCCGGCCGCACCACCGTGCTCGGCACGACCGCCGGCTCCAGCTTCCCGGGCAACGACTACGGCATCGTCCGCTACACGAACACCACCATCCCCAAGGACGGCACGGTCGGCGGCCAGGACATCACCAGCGCCGCCAACGCCACCGTCGGGATGGCCGTGACCCGCCGCGGCTCCACCACCGGCACCCACAGCGGCTCGGTCACCGGCCTCAACGCCACCGTCAACTACGGCGGCGGCGACGTCGTGACCGGAATGATCCGCACCAACGTGTGCGCCCAGCCCGGTGACTCCGGCGGCCCGCTCTACTCCGGCACCCGGGCGATCGGTCTCACTTCCGGCGGCAGCGGCAACTGCTCCACCGGCGGTACGACCTTCTTCCAGCCGGTCGTCGAGGCCCTGAACGCGTACGGCGTCAGCGTCTACTGACCGGCGCACCGGCTCCCCCGAGCGGCACACCGGGTATCCCCACCGGCGCACCGGGTTCCCCGGCCCGCGCACCGGCCACGCCCGGAGCTGTCCGCACATATGAGCCCCCGTCCGGAATTCCGGACGGGGGCTCCCGCGCGCCCACGGCTCTTGAGAGGATGGCGCGCACGACCGGAGGCACGGGAAGCGCCGACACCAGGGGGTTCCAGGTCCGTGAATCGCATCGGCATCACCGGTCACCGCTCCATCCCCGCCGAGGTCCGGGCCCATGTGCTCGCGGGACTGCGGTCCGCCCTGTGCGGCCTCGACGGCGCCACGGAGGCGCTCTCCAGCCTGGCCGTCGGCGCGGACCAGCTCTTCGCCGGCCTCGCCCTCGACTGCGGCGCCAAGCTGACGGTGGTGATCCCCAGCGGTGACTACGAGGCCTGCTTCGAGTCCACCGCCGACCTGGACCACTACCGGCTGCTCAAGTCCCGCGCGGCCCAGGAGGTCCGGCTGGACTTCCCGCACTCCACCGACGAGGCGTACTACGCGGCCGGTGCCTACATCGCCGACCACTGCGATCTGCTGCTGGCCGTCTGGGACGGCCGCCCGGCCCGGGGCCTCGGCGGCACCGGCGACATCGTGACGTACGCCCGTACGCTGGGCCGGCCGGTCACCGTCATCTGGCGCGACGGCGTGGAGCGGGGCTGAGGGAGCGTCAGGGGCGGTGCCGCACAAGCCAGTCCGTGTGCTCCGGTGAGACGATCCGCTCGGTCTCGAAGACCGCGATCGGCCACTGCCGTTCGGTGAGCGTGGTCTCCATCGCGGCCTGCATCGACTCCAGGTCCTCCTCCACCAGCGAGTGCGCCGAGACCAGCGGCTGGTGGCGGCGCAGCTCGTTCCAGGCGAGACAGGCCGCCGCCGCCGCCGACAGCGCCCCCGTCAGCCCGAAGGAGTGCCCCACCCCGAAGGTCTGGAGCACGCTGAGCGCGAGCGCCGGGAGCGTCAGGGCGACGACGGCGCCCGACCAGAGGAGCGCCCCGCGCCGGGAGCCCTGCCTGCGTCTGCGGTACCAGCGGCGCTGCTCGATGAGCCGGTCCCGTACGTAGGTCTCCTTGCGGACGGTGTAGGCCTTGCCCCGCAACTCCCGCATGGACTCCGTGATCAGGCCGTCCCCGGCATCCGCGAGCTCCTCGCGGGGGTCGGCCCACCCCACCTTCCTGAGCTCCTGGAGACCTTCCTCCAGCCGGTTGGCGAAGAGCGCTTCGGGATGTGGCGCGGCGGTGTCGAACGGTGAGCCGTGCACGGCGTACCGCCAGCAGTTGGACTTGATGAACTCCGCCGCCGAACGGTTCAGCTGCCAGTGCGACGCGGCCTTGCGGCGGGAGGCGAGGAAGGTCGTGAACAGCACCCCCAGGTACCCCAACCCGGCCAGGGCGTACAGGAGATGGACCGATTCCCCGGCCGTGACCTGCCAGGGCAGGGCCGCGGGTACGGCGCTCAGGACGAGCAGGGCCAACTGGCCGCGCGTGGTGTTCACGGCCTCGCGCTGCCGGGCGACGGCTATGGCGTCCGTGTGGTGGAACAGTGCCGGAAGGTCCTCGTTCCTGAAGACCATGGATCTCAGCGGTCCAGGCAGCGCCGTCATGGTCACCCCCGTCTCCAGTTGCCGGTGGGACCCCGGCCGTTCGCACGGCTGCCCCCGCCCCCCGTCCGGGGCAACGAGAGTAGGTCCGGGGCCCGGGTGCGGCAAGGGTGCCACCGGTCCGCGCGGGCCCCGGAGGGCGGACTTCGGCCACGTGCCCCGAAGGCCTTCGGGGCGGGCGGGACGTATGAGAGGATTTTCCCAACTGGATTTACTGGTAACCGAGTTGCAGCTCCAGGTGAGGGAGCGGGAACGGCTCTCGGCGGGGGAGGGGTCATCGAACCGGACAGCACGGGCGGGGAAGGCGGCAGACCGCTTGAGGACACTCAGCGCAGGGTGCGCCGCAGCCCCCTGCTCTTCGCCGCCCCGCTGGTGCTGCTGGCCGTACTGATCCTGATCCTGCTCTGGGAGGCCGTCCGGGCCAATGTGTCCCCCGGCGCCCGGGAGGTCTGGCCCTGGCGGCTGCAACTGCTGGACATGGAGGCGCTCGGCAGCCTGCTGGCCGTCGCGGCCGGTGCCGTGCTGGCCAGGGCGCAGTACGCCCGCACCGTCCGGCCCTACCTGGGGTGGCGCGGCTCCTGGACCACGGGACTCCTCGCGGGGGACGCGCCCGTCTGGCGGGTGGGGGTGCTGAACGGCGGTCAGCACATCGCCGTGGTCGAGAGCTGGGACTTCCGGGTGGTGCGCCGCGGCGACCCCGACGCCGGGGCGGCGCCCTGGAGCGACCTCTCCGACGCCGTGGCCACGCTCACGGCCCACGGGCTGCGCGCCGGAAAGGACTTCGAGCTCGTCGCCTTCGGCAAGGGGTTCCCGCTGACCGGCACCGCCGGGTACGAGACCGTGCTCGCCGGTGCGTTCTCGCGGCGCTTCGTCGAGGAGATCGACGCACTGCACATACGGGTGCGGGTCACGGACGTCGTGGGCGACAGCCACGAACGGATCCTGGACTGCGTACGCGGCTCGCGCGCGGCCCTGCCGGCCTCCCCGGACCCGCCCTAGAGATGTCCGGGACCGGCCTCACTCGGCCGGGTGAATGAAGGCGGGGTCCCGATCGGAGAAACGGCATGTGACGGCTTGTTCTCCGGCGTGTGCAAGGGATGACGTGGGAGTAAAGTCTGCCTTTCCGGACTCTGCGACGACGCGGAAACCGGCAGTATTTCAATGTCCGGAAACAGACCATCAAGGATCCCCGAGGACGGCCGTGAAGACCTACGGAACCACCCCTGCCTTCGCCCCGGCGAAGCCCCGCACCACCCTCGCCGCGACCGACGCCCGCAGCGCCGAGGCCGCGAGGAAGATCGACCGTGTATTCGGTGCTTCGACCGGCCGCTCCATCCGGACTTCCACCTTCAGTTCGGCCCTCTGATCCGGACCTCGGCGATGGCTAGAATGGCGGAATGACAGGACCCCTGGTCCCCTTCCGTGAATTCGTCCTCAAGGTGCACAGCAGGTGCGACCTGGCCTGTGACCATTGTTATGTCTACGAACACGCGGACCAGAGCTGGCAGACCCGACCGAAAACCATCTCCGACGAGGCTGTTTCCTGGACCGCCCGGCGGCTGGCCGAGCATGCGGCCACGCATGCGCTTCCCTCCCTCGCAGTGATCCTGCACGGCGGGGAACCGCTCCTGGCGGGCCCCGCGCGGCTGCGACGGGTCTGCGAGGAGCTCGGCTCGGCGCTGGACGGCATCGCCGAGCTGGATCTGCGGATCCATACGAACGGGGTGCAGCTCAGCCCCCGCTACCTCGACCTGTTCGCCGAGTTCGGCGTCAAGGTCGGCATCTCGCTGGACGGCGACCGCGAGGCCAACGACCGGCACCGCCGCTTCGCCAACGGGCGCACCAGCCATCCGCTCGTTCTGCGCGCCGTGGAGCTGCTGCGCGAGGAGCGCTACCGCCATCTCGACCTCGGTCTGCTCTGCACGGTCGACATCCGCAACGACCCGGTCGCGGTGTACGAGGCGCTGGCCGAACTCGCCCCGCCGATGGTCGACTTCCTGCTGCCGCACGCCACCTGGGACCAGCCGCCGCTGCGGCCGGACGGCTCCGCCACGGCGTACGCCGACTGGCTGCTGACGATCTTCGACCGCTGGACCGACCAGGGCCGCCCGGTGCCGGTGCGGCTCTTCTCCTCGGTGCTCTCCAGCCTCGGCGGCGGCCCCAGTCTCACCGAGTCGCTCGGGCTGGCCCCCACCGATCTCGTCGTCATCGAGACCGACGGCCAGCTCGAACAGGTCGATTCGCTCAAGACCGCCTACGAGGGTGCCGCGGCCACCGGGTTCGACGTCTTCACCAACACCTTCGACGAGGTCGCCGCCCACCCCGGGGTCCGCGCCCGCCAGCTCGGTCTGGCAGGCGTCAGCGAGACCTGCCGCAGGTGCCCCGTCGTACGTTCGTGCGGGGGCGGGCTGTACACCCACCGCTACCGCTCCGCCAACGGCTTCGACAACCCCTCGGTCTACTGTGCGGACCTGGCCGCCCTGGTCCGGGGCATCGAGGACCGTACGGCCGCGGCCACCGAATCGGCCACCGTCCGGGTCCCGGCCGAACTCGTCGCGGCCCAGCAGGACCTGACCCGCACCCTGCTCGCGCTCCTCCACGACGAGCTCGACGGAGCCGGCGGTCCTCTCTGGGACGAAGCCTGGCAGCTGGCCGGGGAGGTGGAGCGGACGGCCGAAGGGGCGGCGGCGCTCGACGCGGTGCTCTCCCACCCCTATACGCGTACGTGGCTGCTCGACGCCCTGGGCGCGGTACGGGCCGGGGGCCGCGCCGCCCTCCCGGTGGAGCGGCTCGGCGCCACGGTGGCGGCCGCGGCCGTACGGGCCGGACTCGACCTGCCCGTGCCGGTCGGCCACCGGGACGGCGGCCTGCTCCTGCCCGGTCTCGGGGCCGTACGGGCCGGAGGGCCGGGCGAACGGGGCACGGCCGTGGTCCGGGCCACGGGGGAGGGGTTCCTGGTGCGGCGGGACCGGTCCGGCCCGGGCACGGAGCTGCGCATCGAACTCGGCGCGGCGGGGCTGCCCTTCGGGCGAGGCGGCACGGAGCCGTTCACCGGGCGCGGCGCGGTGGACACCCCCCACTGGCAGCCCGTGCGGACGCTCCGCTCCGGCCCCGCGCCCGCCTTCGCCCTCGACGACCTCGATCCGTACCGGGACTGCTTCGGCGTCCCCCCGGCCGGGCGGCTCGGCCGGGCGGAGGCCGATGCCTGGGCGGCGGGGATCGGTGCGGCCTGGGCCCTGCTGGAGGAGACCGTTCCGGGCCAGTGCGCCGAGGCGGCCAGGACGCTGACCACGCTGACCCCGCTCCCGCGCACCCCGTCCGGACCGGGACGCCACGGTTACGGTGCGGTCGGGCTCGCGGTGACGGGGGACGCGAAAGAACGGGCGCTCGGACTGCTGAGCGGATTCCGCCGGACGAAATTGCGGGCGCTCACCGAAGTGACGGATCTTTACGCCTCGGACGGTTCCTGGGAACATCGGACTCCCTGGCACGACGAGCCCGTTCCGTTCTCCCGCCTCCTCGCCGAAACATTCGAACGCGTGGGGCTCGGCCTCTTCGAGCCGCGCTTCCTCGACGGCGTACCCGAAGCACTCGACATGATCGAATCGGCGGCCGAGCCGACCATCGACGGAAAACAACTGATCGCCGCTCTCCGTAAAGAGGCCGGTGGCACACAGGGGACATCCGGGAGGAATGGTGGCAAGGCCCTTCCGGCCCTGCGGGTCATGTGTCGAACACCCTGACGGTTGACCGGAAAGCGAGGTTCAATGACCGGACGGCAGGGGGATGGAGCGCACTCCGCTCCGGAATGATGAATTCGCTCGCATTCCTTTCCTCATCCTCGGGTGCGAGTGCTCACACAGGACGGGGGGCGTGTGCACGCATCGACGCAGCAGCGAGCGGCGGACCATCGGCCGTACTTCTTTCTGAGCTACGCCCACACGCCCGGGCACGGCAGCGGAACGGACCCCGACATGTGGGTCGAGCGGCTCTTCCGGGATCTGTGCGGCCATGTGCTGGCCATGACCGACCTCCCCGCGGGCGCCTCCCCCGGCTTCATGGACCGGGAGATACGCTCCGGGGAGGGCTGGTCGGAACGGCTCGGTGAAGTCCTCGCCACCTGCCGGGTCTTCGTCCCGCTGTTCTCGCCCCGCTACTTCGCCAGTGAGATGTGCGGCAAGGAGTGGCACGCCTTCGAGCAGCGGGCCATCCACCACCGGGCCCGCCGCAACCAGCCCGCCGAGGCGATCGTCCCGGCCCTCTGGGTCCCGGTGCCGCCGAGCCAACTCCCGGGATCGGCCGAGCGGTTGCAGTTCAACCACCGCGACTTCGGGGAGCGGTACGTCAGCGACGGCCTCTACGGGCTGATCAAGCTCAGACTCTTCGCCCAGGAGTACGAACGGGCCGTCTACGAACTGGCCAAACGCATCGTCAGCGTCGCCGACACGGTCCGGATCGATACCGGCAGGCCCGTCGACTACCGTCTCGCCCCCAGCGCCTTCGGCTCCCCGAGCAGCGGGGTCGGCGCCCCCCGGCCGATGCGGATCACCATCGCCGCCCCCACCCGCCACGACCTGCCCGAGGGCCGCATCGGCGACTACTACGGCGACCACCCGCAGGACTGGAACCCCTACCACCCGGCCGCCGCCCGCCCGCTGGCCTATGTGGCCGAGGAGCTGGTGCGCTCGCTCAACTACCAGGCCCGGATCACCTCGTTCGACGAGGAGTCGGGGCGGACCGAGGGCAAGGCGCCGCCCAGCACCCCCGAGATCCTCCTCGTCGACCGCTGGGCCCTCCAGGACGAGGACCGCCGGCGCAGGCTCGCCGCCTTCGACGCGGAGAACCGGCCCTGGGTGACCATGGTCGTGCCGTGGAGCCGCGAGGACCACCAGAGCCGGGCGGCGGAGGCCGAACTCACCGAGAAGCTCGAAGCGACCATGCCGGCCAAGATGCGCCACGGACGGACCTTCTGCCGGGCCGCGGCCAGAGGAGTGCCCACGATGGAGGCGTTCGGCCAGATCCTGCCCCAGGTCGTCGAGGTGGCGGCCCAGCAGTACCTGAGACATGCGACGGCCTATCCGCCGGGCCCCGGCGGAGGACACGGCGAACGGACCCGGCTGACGGGACCCATGGGCGACACGAGCTTCACCCCCGACCCGCACGACCCTGCGACGGAAGCGGAGGACCTATGAGTGCCGGTCGTGACGGGCGCATCGTCACCTTCTACTCGTACAAGGGCGGCACGGGGCGCACCATGGCCCTGGCCAACACCGCCTGGATCCTCGCGGCCAACGGCAAACGCGTCCTGGCCGTCGACTGGGACCTGGAGGCGCCCGGACTCCACCGGTTCTTCCACCCCTTCCTCGAACCCGCCACCCTCGGCGCCACCACCGGCGTGATCGACCTGATCACCGAGTACGCCTGGGCCGCGACCAGCCCCGCCGAGCGCGCGGAGGACTGGCACCGCGACTACGCCCGCATCCAGCCGCACGCCGTCTCGCTGACCCCGGAGGCGCTGGGCTGGGAGTTCCCGCGGGGCGGCACCCTCGACTTCGTCTCCGCCGGACGGCAGAACCGCGAGTACAGCGCCACCGTCTCCACCTTCGACTGGGACAACTTCTACGACCGGCTCGGCGGCGGCCACTTCTTCGACGCGCTGCGCGAGGACATGAAGGCCAACTACGACTACGTCCTCATCGACAGCCGGACCGGCCTCAGCGACATCGCCGACATCTGCACCGTCCACCTCCCCGACATCCTCGTCGACTGCTTCACCCTCAGCGACCAGTCCATCGACGGCGCCGCCTCCGTCGCCCGCCAGATCGCCGAGCGCTACACCGGCCGCCCCATCTCCATCTTCCCCGTCCCGATGCGCATCGACGAGGGCGAGAAGGAGAAGGCGGACGCCGGACGGGCGCTGGCCCGGCTCAAGTTCGACCGGCTGCCCCGCGAGCTGTCCGGCGACGAACTCACCGCCTACTGGGGCGCGGTGGAGATCCCCTACCGCCCCTACTACGCCTACGAGGAGACGCTCGCCACCTTCGGCGACGAGTCCGGGCTCACCAACTCACTCCTCTCCGCCTTCGAACGGCTCACCGCCGTCATCACCGGTCAGGAGATCACCTCGATGCCCCCGGTCGGCGAGGAGGTGCGCCTGCGCATCCGGGACGCCTTCACCCGCCGCCGCCCGGCCCTGCCCGCCGACCTCTTCCTCAGCTATGTGGCGGAGAACCGGATGTGGGCCGACTGGATCGAATCGGTCCTGACCCGGGCCGGCTTCCGGGTCGTCCCCCGTGACGTCTCCGCCGAACGTCCCCCGCAGGAGACGGAACTCACCCCGGAGAGCGCCACCCGCACGGTGGTGCTGCTCTCCGCCGCGTACCTCAAGTCGCAGCGCGCGGTGGACGTCTGGGAGCGGGCGGCCGCCGAGGACCCGGTCGGCGGCCGGCGCCAACTGCTGCCGCTGCGGGTCGGGGACGTACGCCTGAGTGCCCCGTACATCGACCGCAACCCGGTCGACCTCTTCCGGCTCGACGAGGTGCACGCCACCACCGCCCTGATGCGGGCCCTGGACCGGCCGGTGCAGCTCACCGACGGGACCTCGCCCGGGCCGCGCTTCCCCGGCACGGTCCCCAGGATCTGGAACGCCCCGCCCCGCAACCCCGGCTTCACCGGCCGCTCGCTCGTCCTGGAGCGGATACGCGACCAGCTCGGCGGCGGCATGGCCGTGGTCCTGCCGCAGCCCCAGGCGCTGTACGGGCTCGGGGGCGTCGGCAAGACCCAGGTCGCCCTGGAGTACGTGCACCGCTTCATGGCCGACTACGACCTGATCTGGTGGATATCGTCCGAGCAGACCGACGACGTGGTCGCCTCCCTCGCCGAACTGGCCGTCCGGCTCGGCGCCCAGGGCGGCGACGACATGGCGGCCGCCTCGCAGGAGGCCGTCGACCTGCTCCGGCGCGGTGTGCCCTCGGACCGCTGGCTGCTGGTCTTCGACAACGCCGACGACCCCGAACAGCTGCGCCGCTACTTCCCGCAGGGCGGCTCCGGCCACATCCTGGTGACCTCCCGCAACCAGAGCTGGTCCCAGCACGGGGACGCGCTGCCCGTGGACGTCTTCCTGCGGGAGGAGTCCATCGAGCACCTCCGGCGCCGGGCCCCGGGGCTGAGCATCGAGGAAGCCGGCCAGGTGGCCACCGCCGTCGGTGACCTGCCGCTCGCCGTCGAGCAGGCGGCGGCCTGGATCGCGGAGACCGCCACCCCCATCGGCACCTACCTCGACCAGCTCTCCCGGCAGGCGCCCCAGGTCCTCGCCCTCAACCAGCCCCCGGGCTACCCGGAGCCCGTCGCCGCCACCTGGAACGTCTCCATCGCCCGGCTGCAGGAGCGCTCACCGGCGGCGGTGCGGCTGCTCCAGCTCTGCGCCTTCTTCGCCCCCGAGCCGATCTCCGCCAACCTCCTGTACAGCAAGGAGATGATCGAGGCGCTGAAGCCGTACGACTCCTCGCTCCAGGAGAAGCTGGTGCTGGGCCGGGTCATCCGGGAGATCGGCCGGTTCGCCCTCGCCAAGGTCGACCAGGTCTCCAACTCCATCCAGGTGCACCGCCTCGTCCAGGCCGTGATCAAGGCCCAGCTCAGCGAGGAGGAGCAGCGCGAGACCCGGCACGTCGTCCACCGCATCCTGGCCGGGGCCCGGCCCGACGGCGACGAACCGATCGACAACCCGGACACCTGGCCGCGCTTCGCCACGATCTGGCCGCACCTCGGCCCGTCCGAGGCCCGGCACTGCAAGGAGCCGGAGGTCCGCAGGCTGCTGATCGACCGGGTGCGCTACCTGTGGAAGCGCGGGGACGTCAGAACGGCGGGGACGCTGGGCAACGATCTGCGGGAGGCCTGGCTGGAGAAGCTGGGCGAGCGCGACCTCCAGTACCTCTACCTCTGCTTCCACCTCTCCAACATCCTGCGCACCCGCGGGCGGTACGTGGAGGCCAAGGAGCTCGACGAGCTGACCCTCCGGCTCCAGCGGGAGGTGCTCGGCCCCGAGCACCCGCACACGTACATGACCACCAGCGGTCTGGCCATCGACCTCGGTCTGCTCGGCGACTACGGCACGGCTATCGAGATGGCGACCGAGGCCCACGAGGGCTTCAGCCAGATCTTCCACGACTCCCACCCCCGGACCCTGGCCGCCGCCAACAACCTCGCGCTCAACCTGCGCAGCGTCGGCCAGTACGCCCGGGCCCGCGAGATCGACCAGGACGTCTACGACCTGCGCTCCCAGGTGCTCGGCCCGGAGCACCCGAACAGCCTCTCCTCCGCCATGAACCTCGCCCGTGATCTGCGCGAGGTCGGCCGGTACGAGGACTCCGTGGCGCTGCTCAGCCGTGCCTACGAGAGCTTCAAGCGGACCATGGGCCGCTCCTTCCCCGCCACGCTCAGCGCCGCGAAGAGCCTCGCGGTCTCGCTGCGCAGGGCCGGCCGGCTGGAGGACGCCCGCAGGCTGACGGTGGCGACCCGGGGCCGGTACCGGGCGAAGTACACCACCGCCAACCCCGATTCGCTGGCCTGCGACCTCAACCTGGCCGCGGACCTGTTCGCGGCGGGGGAGACCGTCGAGGCGAGGAACACGGCCCAGGAGGTGGTCGACCAGTACCGGAAGGTGCCGGGGGAGAAGCACCCGTACACCCTGGCCGCGCAGAACAACCTCGCCATCTACCTGACCGGGACCGGGCAGCCGGAGGAGGCGGAGAAGGTGCTCAAGCTGGTGGTCGCCTCGATGCGCGAGGCGTTCGGCCGCGAGCACCCGAACACCCTTTTTTGTGTGATGAACCTGGCCAACGCCACGGCGGACCGGGGAGAGCTCGACATCGTGCTGGAGACCGAACAGAAGCTCGCTGTCCAACTGCGCTCGGCGCTCGGCGCGCACCATCCGGAGACCCTGGCCATGACCTCGAACATGGCGGTCACGCTCGACGCCATGGGACGCGAGGAGGAGGCGCTGCACCTGCGGTCGGAGCTCGTCGTCGAACTGTCACGGCAGCTCGGCGACGACCATCCGCTGACCCGCATAGCGCGGACGGAGATACGGTTCCGGCGCGAGCTGGAGCCGATGTCGGTGTGACGGGTGCCGGTCTTACGGCGTTACGGGTGCCGGGCCCGGCTCGCCTTCCGGTCCGGCCGGGCCCGGCACCCGTCACACCGCCTCAGCCGTCCGGCACGGCGGCCGTCGCGGGCCGGTCCGGCCGGTCCCGGTCGTCCAGCAGCCAGTTGAGGACGCCGGGGAGCACGGACAGCGCGTCGAAGTGGGCCGCCGCCGGTTCCAGTACGGCGGTGGCGCCCGGGATCTGGCCCGCCAGCCAGCGGGAGTGGCCGACCGGGGAGAACACGTCCTTCTCGCCGTGCCAGATCATCACCCGCCCGGTGATCCCGGCCGGTTCGAAGCCCCAGGGGGTGCAGAAGGCGATGGCGTCGTCGATCCATCCGTACGCCGAAGTGCGCAGCCCCTCGCGGTAGTTGCGCAGCAGCATGGACCGGATTCCGGCATCGCTGACCACCGCCCGGTCGGAGTCGGTCAGCTCCCGGCGCAGATCGTCCAGCAGCCGGCCCGGGTCCTGCCTGATCTGTGCCGAGCGGGTGATGAAGGACGCGGCCAGACCGTCCGGGTCGGCCGTGGCCGTCGAGTACGCGAGCACGTTGGACGCGGCCATCCCGTCGAACCAGTCGAGACCCGCCGCGTCCCGGGGAGCGAGGCCGACCAGGGCGGCGGTCCGGGTGACCCGTTCGGGCATCAGCGCCGCGCACGCCAGCGCGTGCGGGGCCCCGCCGGAGCGGCCCACGACGGCGAACCGCTCCAGGTCCAGCGAGTCGGCGATGGCCCGGACGTCCTCGACGACGTCCCCGACCCGGCGGCCCTCGTGCCGGTCGCTGCCGCCGTACCCCGGACGGTCGTAGGTGATCAGCTGCGTATGGCGCTGGTACAGAACCATGCCGCGGGGAGCGGGCCCGAGCCTGCTGCCCGGGGTCCCGTGGAGCAGGAACACGGGTCTGCCCCGGGGATCCCCCAGCCGCTCCACCATCAGACGCCGTCCGTCCGCCGCGCGCACCCGATCGCGCACCCGCGCCTCCTCAGCTCGGTTCCCCCGGCCGGCCCGGGCACGGTGCGCCCGGCGTGTGCTGCCCGTTCCGATGATGACCCATCAGAGGCGTTACGGGGACTCCTCGGCGGCAGGAACTGTGACGGCGGGAACGGTGAAGGTTCCGAGGTGCTTGTGGCGGAAGATTTCCGGCTCCATCCGGACGGGTGGGGACAACATCCGGACCGGCGGGGGCGAATACCGGACAGGACTAGTCCTCACCCAGGGGCCGCCGGTCGTTGCAGCGAGTGTTCGCGAACGGAACCGACATGGCATGACCGGCGGTAAGTGAACATGCCGGGGGCGAAGCGTCGGCGTCGTGTGCACGTCCGGAAGTCGACCTTGTGTGCCCCAGGCCGCCTAGGAATAGTGGGCGCCTCATCCTCCGTGTACGGGCACCCCACTTGCTCCGTGCACGGCCCCACAGGAGGTCGAAGTTGAAGCATCGACGCATATCCAGGAAGCGCGCGACGCTGGCCGGATCGGCCGTCATCGCCCTGGTCGCCGCGGGATTTACGTTCCAGAGTGCGAACGCCAGTGACGAGGTGCCGGAGTTCACGGTCAGGACGCTCAGCGCGGACGCGGCCGGAAAGCTGGCCACCACGCTCGACCGGAACCTGGGCGCGGACGCGGCCGGCTCGTACTACGACACGAAGACGAAGGCCCTCGTCGTGAACGTCGTCGACGAGGCCGCAGCCGAGCAGGTCCGCCAGGCGGGCGGCAAGGCCAGAGTCGTGGAGAACTCCCTCGCCGAGCTGAAGACGGCCCGGCAGACCCTCACGGACAGGGCGACGATCCCGGGCACCTCCTGGGCCGTCGACCCGGTGAGCAACAAGGTGGTCGTCACCGCCGACTCCACGGTCGACGGCGCGGCCTGGAAGAAGCTCTCGGCCGTGGTCGATGGGCTCGGCGGCAAGGCCGAACTGAACAAGACGGAAGGCGAGTTCAAGCCGCTGATCGCGGGCGGCGACGCGATCTTCGGCTCCGGCTCCCGCTGCTCGCTCGGCTTCAACGTGGTCAAGGACGGGGAGCCGTACTTCCTGACCGCGGGCCACTGCACCGAGTCGGTCGCCAGCTGGTCGGACAGCCAGGGCGGCTCGGCGATCGGGACGACCGAGGGCTCCAGCTTCCCCGAGAACGACTACGGCCTGGTCAAGTACACCTCGGACATCGCGCACCCGAGCGAGGTCAACCTGTACAACGGCTCCACCCAGGCGATCACCCGGGCGGGCGACGCGACGGTCGGCCAGTCGGTCGTCCGCAGCGGCTCCACCACCCAGGTGCACGAGGGCCAGGTCACCGCGTTGAACGCCACGGTCAACTACGGCAACGGCGACATCGTCAACGGCCTCATCCAGACGACGGTCTGCGCCGAACCGGGCGACAGCGGCGGCGCCCTCTTCGCGGGCGACACCGCGCTCGGCCTGACCTCGGGCGGTAGCGGCAACTGCTCCTCGGGCGGTACGACCTTCTTCCAGCCGGTCCCTGAGGCGCTGGCCGCCTACGGGGTCGAGATCGGCTGACGACCCGGCAGCACGGCAAGGAGAGGCCCCCGGTCCGCCGGGGGCCTCTCCGCGCGCCCGGCGGACGGCCCGGGTCAGGCGGCCTGCACCAGACGGCCGGAGTCCGCCTTGGCCGGGGCGACACCGAAGATGTTCACGGCCTGGTAGTAGGTCCAGGCCGTGCTGTTGCAGGACGTCCGCGTCGCGCCGGAGTAGGCGGCGCACACGCGCTTGAGGTCCTCGTAGAACGCGGAGTCGATGCGGGCCTTGTTGGCGGAGAACGTGCCGGCGGCCTTGTAGTTCCGGTAGCCGAAGTCGTGGCGGGCGCAGGAGGTCTGGAAGGGGAAGCCGAAGGGGTTGTCGGGGGAGCTGCTGCAGTAGTCCGTCGACCAGTTGAATCCGTACGCGGACCAGGCGCCCTGGTTGTTGCGGGCGGCGTTCCAGGCGTTGTGGCTGGAGGCGCTCGTCTGGGTCCAGGAGCTGAGCACCTGGGGCTTGTCGGCCGGGGCGGCCGAGGCGGAGGCGGCGGTGATCAGGGTGAGCGGGAGCGACAGGGCGACTGCGGCGAGCGAAGCCGTGGGACGACGACGCATGAACGACCTCCGTGGGGGTGGGGAAAGAGCTGTCCTGGCCGTGCTCCTCGTCGGGTGGTACGAGGCGGCTCCAGGATGTCGTCATGCACCTGTCATGCCTAGAGGTCGCACCGAACGGACATCAAGAATTGGGGTGTACGTCGGACAGAGGGGCGGCGGGGACGGACCCGGCGTCAGACCGCCGTCGACCCCCCGGCCGACGAGGCCGTCCCCGCCCCCGTCCCCGTCTCCGTATCCGCGCTCCCGTCGCCCCGCCCCGGCCGGTGCCGCATCGACAGCAGCAGGGTCAGCGCCGTACCGACGACCGCCCAGGCGGAGAGCACCAGCAGCGGGCCGGTGACCGCGTTGCCCTGGAAGTAGGCGATGGAGCGGGCCACCCAGGTGCCCGCGCCCGGAGGGAGGGCCGGGCCGATCGCCCGCCAGAAGTCCGGGAGCATCGGGAGCGGGAAGGCGCCGCCCGCGCTCGGGTTGCCCGCGACGACGATGATCAGGACGGCCAGGCCGATGCCGACGATCCCGGTGAGGGCCTCCAGGGCGAGCGTGATCATGCCGACCGAGAAGACGACCAGGGCGCCGAGCCCCGCCAGGCCCCAGAGGCTCCCCGGCAGCGCGCCGAGGATCGGGCCGATGATGACCGCGCCGCCGATGCCGCCCGCGATCGCGTACAGCGCCATGACGGCGGTCCGGATCAGCGCGCGCTGCCGGTTGGCGGGCTTGGTCCCGGCGCTGATCGCCAGGATCGAGGCGCAGAGATAGCCGCCCACGCACCAGCCGACCACCAGGTAGAAGGACGAGAGCCCGTCGAAGTCGTCGGCGGAGGCCGGTGCCACGTCCACGGTCCGTACCGTCCGCTGCTGGGCCCCCTCGGCCTGGGTGAGGATCCGCTCCAGGGCACTGGACAGGACGGTCCCGCCGCCCGAGGCGACCAGCAGGGTGTCGGTCCGGCCCTGCGGCGAGACGATCAGGGCGCCGTCGATCTCACGGTTGACGATCTGCTCGCGCGCCTCGGCCTCGCTGCTCACCGCCCGGGGGTCCAGCGGTCCGCCCGGGAGCCCGTCGAGCTGGGTGATGAGCTGCTGGGACATCTGCTGCGGGGCCACCACCCCGAAAGCGACATCCGTCGGCTTCGGCTTGTGCAGCGCCCCGACGTACGACGCGATGAACAGCAGTTGCAGCCCGAGTACGCCGATGACGAGCAGGGCGGCCCGTGGAGTGACGGCGTTCTTCACCTCGTCGACGAAAGTCATGCCCTCACCGTCCGGGCGGACCGGTCTTCGCGCAGGCGGGGCGGGGCCGAATGGACCAAGGGGACCGCCGCTGCCCCGGCCGGTGGCGGGTTGGGGGCCGGGGACCGCCTCGGCACCGTGGGCCGGTCGGGGCCGAGGGCCACCTGACTCGGCGCCGTGGGTCAGGTGTGGCTCAGGATCACCGTCAGTGCCACGAACTCCGCCAGGAGCTGCGCGGCGAACGCCGTCTGCCGCATGCGTACGGTGGTCGCGGCCAGGGCGACGACACACGCCAGGGCGGCCAGGGCGAGGCTCCAGCCGAAGAGCCGGCCAGGCAGTGAATCGCCGCACTGCTGCCCGTACGTCATACAGCGCCCCGCCCGCTCACTGCTGAGGACCAGCAGGCCCGCCAGCAGCGCGGCGGGCACGAAGAGCCCGGCGGACAGGCCGGACCAGAAGCGCGTGCGGTCCGGGGCGGTCGGCTGCGGTGCTGTTGTGTTCATGCCTTGATCCAACGCGGTCCCCCCGCCCGCCGCACCGGCCCGGGTACTCAGTGCGGATGCGTGGGGTACTCAAAGAGTGCGCGCCTACGGGCGCTCGGAACCGGAACCTCCGGCGGCGCGGTCACGGCATCCCGGCGGTGCTGGCGGGCCGTACCGCGTCCGGGCCGTAGCGTGCCCGGGCCCGGTCGGCCGCGGCCTCGATACGGCGGGCCTTGTCGTCGTCGGGCCCGAAAGTCAGCTGCCGGGACGCCGTACCCGCGTCGCAGAGATCCTCCGCGCCCAGCGTGACGCACCGGACCCGGGCCCGTTGCAGCCCCAGGGCCGTGTGCAGCGTGTGGGCCGTCTCGCGCAACCGGGGGCTGTGCGCGGTGGGTTCGGGGAGGGTGCGGCTGCGGGTGGTCGTCGAGCGGTCGGCGTACTGGACGGTCAGCACCAGGGAGCGGCAGGCCTGCCGCTCGCCGCGCAGCCGGGTGCCGAGGCGTTCGGCGAGATGGGTCAGGGCGCCGCGCTGCCGGTCCGGGTCGAGCTCGTCGCGGGCGAAGCGGTGTTCGGCGCTGAATGTGCGGGGCGGGGCGCCGGGGGTGACCCGGGTGGAGTCGAGACCGGCCGCGCGCCGATGGAGCTGCCGCCCCGCCGCCGTGCCCAGGATCCGCTGGAGCGTGAGCAGCGGGGTGGCGGCGATCCGGTCGGCGGTGGACAGCCCGTAGGAGGCCAGGGTGCGCACCGTCGCCGGGCCCACCCCCGGCAGCGCGGCGGCGGGCAGGCCGGTGAGGAACGCGGCGACGGCGGCGGGATCGTCGGGGACGGCACGGATGGCGCCGGGGGCCCCGCGATGGGCGGCCAGCCGGGCGAGCAGGGGGTTGGGGGCGATGCCGATGGTCGTGTCGACGTCGAGGACCGCCGCCGCCCGCATCCGGATCAGCGCCGCCAGACCGGCGGCGTCGCGGTCGAAGTACCGCATGCTCCCGGAGACATCGGCGAGTACGGCATCCGGCGGCAGCGCCTGGGAGACGGGGGTGAACTCGCCGACCATGCCGATGAGCCGGTGGTACGTGGCCTCGGGCTGCGGGCCGAAGTGGAGGTGGAGGATCATCGGCGCTCACCCCGCGCTTCCGGGGCTCGCGTGGTGGAAGGTCCTTCCGTCGAGGGCGGTGAGCGCGGCGGGGGTCCCGGGCGGCTTCAGATCGGCCCAGGGGTGGAGGGCGGCGCCGGTCGGCTGGGTGATGGTCCGGCGCGTACCGGTCCGGTGCGCGGCGGGCGCGGAACGGGTGAGCCGGTCGGCGACGGCGGCCGGGCCCCCGTCGCCGTACAGCTCGATCAGTTCGGCCAGATCCCAGGCGGCCGTACCGGTGATGCTGAAGGCGCGCGGTGGGCGGACGGCCAGCGTCCCGCGGACGAGCAGCAGGCCGCTGTGGAAGACCGTATGGGCGCAGCGGGCGTGGCTGTCCTCGAAGAACGCCAGGTCGGACAGGCCGGTGGGATCGTCCAGGGTGGCGAAGATGACGCGCTTGCCCGAGCGGATCGGCGGGGTCTGGGTGGCGACCTTGACACCGGCGACCAGCACGGTGGTGCCGTTCCGCAGCCGGGACAGATCCGCGGCGGGCGTCGCGCCGATGTCGGTCAGCAGGGACCGGTGGTCCTCCAGGAGATGGTGCGACACGTCCATGCCGAGCACGTCCAGCTCCGCGGCCAGCTGTTCGGAGCCGCTCATGGCGGGCAGGCCCGTGGCCATGGTGTCGTCCGGCTCGGTGCCGGCGCCGTTCTCCATGGGGAGCTGCCCCGCTGAGGAGCCCTGGCCACGGCCGGAGCGGTGCAGCTCGCCGATCTTCAGCAGGAGCTCGCGGCGGGGGCCGAAGGAGTCCATCGCCCCGACCCGGGCCAGGCGTTCGGCCAGCGGGCGGCTGGGCCGGGCCCGCTCCCAGAAGTCCTCCAGCGAGGTGTACGGCTGCCCGGCCGTGATGCGCCCGCTCTCGGCCTCGGTGATGCCGCGCACCTGCGAGAGGCCGATCCGTACACCCCACTTACCGGACACCAGTTCGATTATATGTGCGGCCTGGGAACGGTTGATGTCGGGCAGCAGCAGCGGCACGCCGTGGCGGCGGGCGTCGGCGGCCAGGACGCGCTTGTGGTACATCCCCGGATCGTGCGTGAGCAGCCCGGCGAGCAGGGCCGCCATCCGGTGGGCCTTGAGCCAGCTCGACTGGTAGGCGGGGAGCGCGAAAGCGGCGGCGTGCGCCTTGGCGAAGCCGAAGCTGCCGAAGTTCTCCAGGGGCTTCCACACGTCCCGTACGACCTGGACCGAGTAGCCGCGCCTGCGGGCCAGATCGGCGAACCAGGCCCGGACCCGGCCCTGCCGCTCGGGGACGGACAGGGCGCGGCGGGCCTCGTCCGCCGTGCCCCGGTCGCAGCCGGTCATCGTCACCATGATCGCGATCACCTGCTCGTGGTAGACCACCTGCCCCTCGGTCTCCGCCAGGATCGGCTCCAGGTGGCGGTGCGCGTAACGGGTCCCGTTCCGGCTGTCCCGGGCCTTGATCAGCGGATCCACCATGTTGGCCGCGACCGGTCCGGGCCGGAACAGGCTGATGTCGAGCGCCAGGTCGTCGAACGACCGGGGCCGCAGATTCCGTACCAGCTCCCGCTGGCCCGGACTCTCCAGCTGGAAGGTGCCCAGGGTGTCCCCGGAGGAGATCAGGTCGTACGTCGCGGGGTCGTCCGGCGGCACCTGTGCGGGGTCGTCCAGGTCGAGGGGTTCGCCGGTGACGCGTTCGATCTCGGCGGCCGCGTGCGCGAGCGCCGACTGCATCCGTACACCGATGACGTCGATCTTCGGGTGCCCGGTGTCCTCGATGTCCTCCTTGTCGAACTGGGACATCGCGATGTTCTCGACGGTGGTCGGCGCCATCGGGGTGCGCCGTACCAGCGCCGCATCGGAGACGAGCAGCCCGCACGGGTGCATCGCCGCCTCGAACGGCAGCTCGTCGAGCGCCTCCACCAGCTCCCAGAGCCGCCCGTGGTCCTCGGCGGCGACCTCGCGCAGCTCCGGCAGCTCGTCGAGCGCGGCCCGCACGTCCTTGGCCCGGATGTGCGGGAACGCCTTGCCCAGCCGGGCCGCCTCGTCCGGGGCCAGGCCACGGGCGCGGGCCACGACCTCGATCGCCCCGCGCGCCCGGTACGTCTTGTAGACGGCGAGCGTCGCCACCCGGTCGGCCCCGAACCGCTCCCGTACCGCCTGGTAGACCTCCAGGCGGCGGGCCGACTCGACGTCCAGGTCGATGTCGGGCAGGGCCGAGCGGTGCTCGGACAGGAAGCGCTCCATCACCAGGCCGTGTGCCACCGGGTCGACCGGGCTGATCCCCAGCAGATGCGTGACCAGCGAGCCCACGCCCGAGCCGCGCCCGGCCACGCGGACGCCGAGCCGCCGGGCCTGCGCCGCGACCTCGGCGACGGTCAGGAAGTACCCGGCGAAACCGTGCCCGGTGATGATCCGCAACTCCTCCTCCAACCGGTCCCAGCGCTCCTTGTCCCGGTGGTAGGCGCGGCTGAGCATGCCCGCCGCGCACCGGTCCGCGAGCACCCGGTCCGCCGACCCGTCGATCGCGCCCACCAGTTCGGGCTCCGGAAGGTTCAGCCGCCCGAGCCCGAACGCCTCGCCCGGATCGACCACGCACGCCTCGGCCGTCTCCTCGGTCGCGGTCAGCAGCCGCCGCGCGTCCACGCCCCGCCCGCCGGCCGCCTCGGCGATCCGTCCGGCGATCCGCTCCATCTCCCCGGTGTCCTTCAGCCATCGTTGCCCGCCGTCCAGGCGGGACGCGTCCCGGATGTCGACCGGGACCAGCAGACGGGCCGAGTCCAGGATGTCGGCGACCTCGCCCTGATGCGGATCGGCATAGCGCACGGCGTTGCTCAGCACGGCCTCCACCTGCTGCTCGGCGGCGAACCCCGCCAGCCGTGCGGCGAGCCGCAGCGACCCGGGCCCGGCGCCGGGCCGCCCGTGCCACGACACCTCGATGCGCAACGACGCGCCGAACCTCTCGCGCCACGGGCCGAGCAGCGCGGCGGCCCGGTCGGGACGCCCCGAAGCCAGCGCCTGCCCCACTTCGGACTCCGCCCCGAGGAGGACGAACAGCTCGTCGTCCGGGCAGACCAGGTCCGCCCAGGCGATGCCCTGGTCCGAGGCGGCCGACACGAGGCGGCACAGCTCGGCCCAGCCGTGGGCGCTCCGGGCCAGGAACACCGCACGGAACGGTGCTTCCGTCACGGACGCGCCGCCCTTGGCCGGAGTCCGCCGCCGCCCGGGCATCCCGGGGCCGCCCGTCGGCACGCCGGGCACCGCGAGATCGGCGCCGAACAGCGGCCGGATCCCGGCCCGCGCACACGCCTTGGCGAAGCGCACCGCACCCGCGAGCGAGTCCCGGTCGGTCAGTGCCAGGGCGTCGAGCCCGCGCTCCGCGGCGCGCTCGGCCAGTGCGTGGGGATGGCTGGCCCCGTAACGCAGCGAGTAGCCGCTGGCGGCATGGAGATGCGTAAACGACATACACACCTCCTGCTTCCCATGAGCCCCCCTTTTTTCTGCCATTCACGCCATTCGAGCCATTCGCATCATCTCGATCGCGAAGAGCACCCTAACTCAATCTTCGCACGTTCGTTCGATTGACGCTGCTGACGGAGGTCCGGGACGGGGGGCGGGGGGAGGGGCTGGATCGCGAGGGTCGGCGCCTCTACCCGATCCACGGGGAGGGTGCGGCATTTTTTACCGACGCGTAACTTCCCTCACAACCTTACTCGTGCGTAATTTGGCATGAGCACATAAAGCTTGTGGTCCGGGCCACAGGGCGCACCGCCATCGCACCTCCCTTGAGCCGCAAGGAGACCACACGATGCTGCCCTGGTTCCGTGCTGCGCGCACCCCACGCACGCGCAGCGTATTCGCCGCCCTGCTCCTCGCCGTCACTCTCCTGATCGCCCCCACGGCGACCGCGACCGCAGCCGCCCCCTCGGCTGCGGCGGCCACCTCCCGTGGCTGGAACGACTACTCCTGCAAGCCCTCCGCCGCCCATCCCCGCCCGGTCGTCCTGGTCCACGGAACCTTCGGGAACTCGATCGACAACTGGCTCGTCCTCGCCCCCTATCTGGTCAACCGGGGCTACTGCGTCTTCTCCCTCGACTACGGCCAGATCCCCGGCGTGCCGTTCTTCCACGGCCTCGGCCCCATCGACAAGTCCGCCGAACAGCTCGACGTGTTCGTGGACAAGGTGCTCGCCGCCACCGGGGCGCCGAAGGCCGACATCGTCGGCCACTCCCAGGGCGGCATGATGCCGAACTACTACCTCAAGTTCCTCGGCGGCGCCGCCAAGGTCAACGCCCTCATCGGCATCGCCCCCAGCAACCACGGCACCACGCTGCTCGGCCTCACTAAGCTGCTGCCGTACTTCCCCGGCGTCGAGAGGTTCATCGGCGACAAGACCCCCGCCCTCGCCGACCAGGTCGTCGGCTCGCCCTTCATCACCAAGCTCACCGCGGGCGGCGACACCGTCCCCGGGGTCCGCTACACCGTCATCGCGACCAAGTACGACCAGGTGGTGACCCCGTACCGAACGCAGTACCTGGACGGTCCGAACGTACGCAATGTCCTGCTCCAGAACCTGTGCCCGCTCGACCTGTCCGAGCACGTGGCGATCGGGACCATCGACCGGATCGCCTTCCACGAAGTGGCCAACGCCCTCGATCCGTCGCGCACCACCCCGACCACCTGCGCCTCGGTGATCGGCTGACGTCCGGAAACGTGCGGGCCGAGGACCGCCGCCCGGTGGGGCGGGTGGCGGTCCTCGGCCCGTGTCATGGCCGTTCCACCCCGGGATTACGGGGCGGGAGACGGGTCAGCGGCTGTGCCGGCCGGTCGGGGCGACGGCCCGGCGGCGCTGCGAGGAGAACAGCACGGCCGCACCGACGGCGAGCACGGCGGCCCCGCCGATCGCGAGATAGGTGCTCGTGCCCGAGCCGCCGGTCTCGGCCAGCACGTCTTCCTGACCGGCCCCGTTGGCCTGGGGCGCGTTGCCCTTCGGTGCCTCGTCCTCGGTCCCGGCGGCCGGGGCGGCGGCGGGAGCGGCGGTGTTGACCTTCGCCCCCGTGTTCGCGTCGTCGTCGCCGTGCCCGTTGTGCTCGACGGAGGACTTCTCGGCGCCCTCGGTGATCGCGTCCTCCGAGGGGGCGGAGGGCGCGGGCGCGGGAGCCCCTTCCTCGGCCTTCGGAGCCTCACCCGCGGGCTTCTCACCCGAAGCGTCCCCGCCGGTCGAACCGCCCGTGCCCGCCGAACCGCCGCCGAAGACCACGTCGGAGCAGGCGTAGAACGCCTCGGGGGAGTCGGAGCGCTGCCACACCGTGTAGATCAGCTGCCGTCCCGCCCGGTCCGGGATGCTCCCCTCGAAGACGTACGAACCGTCCACCAGCTTCGGGTCGGTGGCCTGGGCGAAGGGCTTCGCCTCCAGGTCCGACCAGGCCAGCGGCTTCGACGGGTTGTAGCCGGCCTTGGTCAGGTACAACTCGAAGGAGCCCCGGTGCGGAGCCGTGGCACGGAACTTGAAGGTGTGCTTGCCCGCCTTCACCGGGGAGGCCGGCCAGTCGGCGCGCGGCAGGTCGAGCCCCTTGAACTTGTCGTTGGCCGCGCTGCACAGCTTGCCGTCCGGGATCAGCTCACGGTGCTTGCCCGCCGCGTTGGCGATGTTCACCCCGTTCCAGTCGTACAGCGCCTGCGTACCGCCCGCCGCCACCGCCGCCTTGCACGCCGCCGACACCGGGTTCTCCGGCCCCTCCGCGAAGCACGCGGACACCCGGCTCACCGGGTCGGTCAGCGAACCGTGGGCGAGCGCCGGAGTGGCGGTGAGTCCGGCCAGCGCGAGCGGTGCGAAACCGAGGGCGACGATCCCGGCGGCCTTGCGACGAGCGGTCATGGAGGGTTCTCCTTCAAAGCGGCACAACGGTGGGGCGCCGATGCGGAATCCGCCCCGGCGATCAGCAAGCTAGCCGCTCGGAAGGGCGAAAAAGCCTGCTGGGACGGGGTGGAGGGGATCCTTATGGTGCGTTTAAGGTCCGGCTAAGAGGCCGCTCAGAAAGCCCCCGGGGTCCGCCGCTCGCGACCGCTGTCAGTGGTGGCTGGGATCATCGGGACCATGACCACGATCGACTGGGACGCGGCGGCCGACTCCTTCGACGACGAGCCCGACCACGGCCTCCTCGACCCCGCCGTGCGCGACGCCTGGGCCGGCCGGCTGGAGAGCTGGCTGCCCGCCACCCGCAGCGAGGTGCTGGACCTGGGGTGCGGTACGGGGAGTCTCTCCCTGCTCGCCGCCGGGCAGGGCCACCGGGTCACCGCCGTCGACCGGTCGCCCGGGATGGCCGGGCGGGCCCGCGCCAAGCTCGCCGGGACCGGTGCGGAGGTCGTCGTCGGGGACGCCGCCCGGCCGCCGGTGGGGGAGCGGGTGTTCGACGTGGTGATGGCCCGGCATGTCGTCTGGCTGCTGCCCGACCCGGCGGCGGCCCTGGCCCACTGGTTCGCCCTGCTGAAGCCGGGCGGGCGGCTGGTGCTGATCGAAGGGGTGTGGGGCGGTGCCGGGCTCTCCGCCGCCCGGGTCACCGCCCTGCTCGCCCCGCACACCGAGCGCGTCCACCACGAGGACCTGGCCGCCGACCCGCGCCTGTGGGGCAAGGAGGTCGACGACGAGAGGTACGTCCTGGTGGCCCGCGCGGAGCCGCCGCACCGGCACACGGAGGTCGTCGACGTCCACCTGATCCTGCGCCGGGGCCCGGACGTCCTGCTCGCCCGCCGGGCGAACACGGGTTACGGGGACGGCCTGCTGAACCTGCCCTCCGGCCATGCGGAGGACGGGGAGGACGTCCGCGAGGCGATGATCCGGGAGGCCGCCGAGGAGATCGGCGTCGAGCTGGACCCGGAGGAGCTGCGGGTCGCCCTGGTGATGCAGCACCGGGGGCCCGGTGGTGGCGCGCGCATGGGCTGGTTCTTCGTCGCGGAGTACGACGAGGAGCGCCCGCCGCGCAACGCGGAGCCGGAGAAGTGCTCCGGGCTGGACTGGTTCCCGCTGGACGCCCTGCCGGACGACATGGTCGCGTACTGCCGTGCGGGCCTGGACGGTTACCGGGCGGGCGAGCACTTCATGCTCCACTGGCACGAGGACGGCGACCCGATCGCCCACCGGCCGGAAGGCGTGCGGCGGGCCGTGGCGCTGCCCGCCGCCGGGGACGTCACCGGGCGGGTCCACCACATCGAGCTGTGGGTGGCGGACCTGGCGGTGGCGGAGCGCAGTTGGGGCTGGCTGCTGGGCCGGCTCGGGCATCTCCCGCACCAACGCTGGAAACACGGCCGCAGTTGGCGGCGCGGCGACAGTTACGTGGTCGTCGAGCAGTCGCCCGGCCTCGCGGCCGGCCATCACGACCGCCACCGCCCCGGCCTCAACCACCTGGCGTTCCACGTCGCGGACCGGGCCGTCCTTGACGCGCTGACGGCCGAGGCACCCGCGTACGGCTGGCGGCTGCTGTTCCCCGACCGCCATCCGTATGCGGGCGGCGACGGCCACCGCGCTGCCTATCTGGAGGACCCGGCGGGATACGAGGTGGAGCTGGTCGCCGGCTCCGGCGCCTGATCCCCGGGCCCCGGCCCCGTACGGCGGCCGGTGCGGTCACTTCCAGACGGCGAGCGGTTCCCGCTGCCTGCCTTCGACCCAGGTGACCTCGGACGGTGCGGCGCTGTCGCCCTCGGCGGTGAGGTAGATGGAGCAGGATTCGTAACTCTCCCCTGCGGGTGCCTTGTTGAATTCCACGTAGGAATTGTCGTCGGTGCACTTGTCGAACTTCGGCGCCTCGGAGTAGCTGACATCGCCGTCCTCGCTGACGACGGGGGTGCCGAAGCCGGGCATGATGCTCAGCAGGGTGAGGTTCTTGCCGTCGCCGGTCAGGTCGAAGTCGGGCCCCTTGACGGAGCCGTCCTTGGTCTTGGTGACGCGGTAGTGGAGGTAGTGCGGCGTCCGTCCGGCGTACTCCGACGCGTCCTCCAGTACGGCCAGGTCCTCGGTGCTGCCCGCTTCCACGCGCAGCACCGTCACATCGATGTCGTCACCCGTGGCCTTCTCCCCGTACCCGAGCTCCTGGCCGGGCCCGGAGCAGGCGGTGAGGAGGGCGGCGGAGACGGCGAGGGGAACGGCGAGCTGCGGTCGGAACTTCACGGGTGGGTCCTCCCGGGTGGCGGTCAGGTTACTTGCGAGTATCCCGCAAGGCCGGTGAGGGGGAGGGGAATTGGAGGTGAATCCCGCACGACGGCGGCGCATCGGACACAGGGGTTCGCGGATGCGTGCCGTGCCTGCGTCCCCGGTGGCTTCCAGCCCGGGCCCCGCCCCCGTACGGCGATCGGTCAGCCCGGAAGGTGAAGCAGCCCGGTCAGGGTTCCCGCCCGGGCGAGGTGTTCCAGCTCGGCCAGGGCCCGGACCGCCTCCTCGGCCGCCATCGGGTCGCGTCCGGCCAGGCCGCTCGCCTCGAACTCGTCCTCGTCGAGCCGCAGTACGGAGGTGCCGTCCGCCGACACCCACAGGTCCAGGTCCAGGTCCTCGACCGTCAGGACCCCGTCGGCCAGGACCGTGGGCCGGGTGATGTCGCAGTACCAGCCCTTCAGCGCGCCGTTACCGGTGCGGACCTCCTTCACCGCGAACCACCGGTCCCGCCAGTAGTGCTCGGTGAGGACATCGCCCGGCTCGAACCGGACGAAGCCGAAGTCCCGCACCCCGGGCGCGGCCCACGGTGCCCGGACGGAGACGCGGGTGCCGTCGTCGTGGACCAGCTCCGCCGGGTATCTGATCTTGGTGCGGCCCGCTTTGGTCAGGGCGACGACCACACCCTCGCCACCGGCCGCGCCGGGCTCAGGGGAGGGTGCGGACATGGCGGACCTCCGTCGCGCAGATCGTGTAGCCGAACCACTCGTTGATGGCCAGCATCGGGCCGTTGTCCGCGTCGTTGGAGGTGTACGCGTCCGTGTAGCCGGCCGCCCGCGCCCGGTGCAGCGAGTCGTTCTTCGCCAGTTTCGCCAGGCCCCGCCCCCGGAACTCCCGCAGGGTGCCGGTCATGGCGCTCAGATACGTCCGCAGGCCGTCGGTGTTGGCCGCGCTGAACGCCGCCACCCTGCCGTCCACCAGTACCACCGAGGTGAGCTCCTCGTCGAAGGCCGGGTGCTGCCAGATGTTCGTCAGCCAGTCCTCGTAGTCGTCCAGCTCGACGTCGATGTCACCCGGCTCGTCGGCCGTCGCCTCGACGTCCGCGTCGAACAGGGGCCGGGGATCGTCGGTGAAGTCGGCCCCCGTCCTCAGCTCGACGCCCGCCGGCACCTCCTGTCGCGGCGGCAGCGCGCCGCCCGCCAGGTCCAGGTGCTGGAAGTGGGCGGAGCGGCTGGGACGGTAGCCCCGGTTGCGGGCGAACTCCAGGCTCTCCGGGTTGTCCAGGACCCAGGCGTACAGCGTGGTGGCCCCGGCCGCCATCAGGTGCTCCTCCGCCGTGCTCAGCAGCAGCGAGCCCGCCCCGCGGTTGGTGCGGCCGGGGAGTGTGTGCGGGGTGAAGTACCCCTGCCCCGGCTCCGCGCTGTCGTGGGCGATGCCCGCCTGGGCCGTGGCGATGATCTCGCCGTCCTCCTCGGCGACCAGAAGCCGGTAGTGCCGGTCGGGATGGGAGTGGGTCAGGTCATGGAGAACCTGCTCGGGGGTGGCCACCAGATAGGGGACCGAAACCCGGCGGACACGGGTCCACGCCTCCGCGTCGGACGGCCGGAAATCGCGCACGATCACAGTCATGCGGGGGACAGTAGGCGCAGCCGGTGCCCGGACGCCTCCCCTTTTTCCGTGCGCGGGGCGATCCGCGGGGAGATCCGTGGGGGAGAATCGGCCCGTGACTGAGAAGATCGTCCTGGATCCGGACTCCGGCATCGCCCCGTACGAGCAACTGCGCACCCAGCTCTCCGAACTGGCCCGCTCCGGCGCGCTCCCCGTCGGCCACCGGCTCCCGACCGTACGCGGCTTCGCCGAGGAGCTGGGCCTCGCCGCCAACACCGTGGCCAAGGCCTACCGCGCGCTGGAGGCCGACGGCGTGATCGAGACCCGGGGGCGCAACGGGACGTTCATCGCGGCCGCCGGGGGAGCGGCCGAGCAGAAGGCGGCCGCCGCTGCGCAGAGCTACGCGGAGACCGCCCAGCGGCTCGGCCTGCCCCGGGACCGGGCGCTGTCGCTCGCGCAGGACGCGGTACGGGCCGCGTACACACGCTGAGGGGCCCCGAGCCCCCGAGCCTCGGCCACGTACACACGCTGACGGGGCCCGAGCCTCCAAGCCCGGCCGCGTACACGCTGACGGGACCCGCGCCCCCAAGCCCCCCCCCGCGCCTCCAAGCCCCCCGCGCCCACCCCCGTACCGGCTGCGGATCGCCCACCCCCGTACCGGCTACAGATACAGCCCCGCGTCCGCCCCCGCGTCCTGCTTCGGCACCGACGCGGGGCCGATGCCCCGGCGGAGCGCGTACAGCTCGGCGAGTGAGCTGCCCTCCCGGCCCACGCCCTCCCCCGTGCCCAGCCAGGCCACCGACTCCTGTCGGGTCAGCGGGCCCACTTCGATCCGGGCCAGGCAGCGCCCCGGCCGGACGACCGCCGGATGCAGCCGTTCCAGATCCTCGTTGGTGGTGACCCCCACGAGCACGTTCCGGCCCTGGCCGAGCAGACCGTCCGTCAGGTTCAGCAGCCGGGACAGGGCCTGGCCCGCGGTGTGCCTGGCCTCGCCCCGGATCAGCTCGTCGCAGTCCTCCAGGAGGAGCAGCCGCCACCGGCCCTTCTCCGTGCCGTCGTCCTCGCCGATCGCGATGTCCATCAGATAGCCGACGTCGTTGAAGAGCCGCTCCGGATCCAGTACGCAGTCGACCTGGCACCAGTCGCGCCAGGACCGGGCCAGAGTGCGCAGCGCGGACGTCTTGCCGGTGCCGGGCGGCCCGTGCAGCAGGAGCAGCCGGCCCGCGATGTCGTCCGGGGTGACCTTCATCAGCCGGTCCATGGCGTCGGCCACCGGGGCGGTGTAGTTGGGGCGGACCTCGTCCCAGCTCCCGGCGGTGATCCGCCGGGTGGTGCGGTAGGGGCCGCGGACGGGGGAGACGTACCAGAAGCCCATGGTGACGTTGTCGGGCTGCGCCTCCGGTTCGTCCCGGGCGCCGTCGGTCACCTCTCCGAGGACCTTCCGGGCCAGCTCGGCACTGGTCGCGGTGACCGTGACGTCCGCGCCCTGGTTCCACCGGGAGACCAGCAGGGTCCAGCCGTCGCCCTCGGCGAGCGTGGTGCTGCGGTTGTCGTCCCGGGCGACCCGGAGCACGGAGGCGTGCGGGGGCAGCAGGGGCGCCCCGGCCTTGATCCGGTCGAGGGAGGAGCTGTGGGAGTACGGCTGCTCGCCCGTCGTGAAGCGGCCGAGGAAGAGTGCGTCGATGACGTCGGAGGGGGAGTCGCTGTCATCGAGGGTGAGCCGGATCGGCAGAGCGGACTCGGGGTTGGCAGACATGGCGCCCATGATCCGGTACGGGACCCGCCCCGCGCACCGGATTTCCCCGGCCCGGCGGGCGCCCGCCGGGCCGCCACCGTACGCATCGAGGTGACGTACCACCACCGGCGCGTCAAGGCGCGCCCGTTGAACTCCAGGGGGCGGGCGGAAGCACTCACCACTTATTTTTGGCATGGACACTTCCAGCGGGCCCGGTGCGCTGCTACTACGGAGTAGCGCAGATATCCCCTGCTCAAGGAGTCCCCCCATGAAAATGTCCAGACTCGTGGCGTTCTCGTCCTCGCTCCTGCTCGGTGCCGCCCTCGCCCTGACCGGTGCGGGGATCGCGAACGCCGACGCCTCCGTCAAGGCCGTCGACTACGTAGCCCTCGGCGACTCGTACTCCTCCGGCGTCGGCGCCGGCAGCTACGACAGCGCCAGCGGCAACTGCAAGCGCAGCACCCGCGCCTTCCCCAGGCTCTGGGCCAACGCCAACTCCCCCTCCACCTTCGCCTTCACCGCCTGCTCGGGCGCCCGCACCAACGACGTCACCAGCAGTCAGCTCGGACCGCTCAACGCCTCCACCGACCTCGTCTCGATCTCCGTCGGCGGCAACGACGCGGGGTTTGCCGACGTCATGACGACCTGTGTGCTCCAGTCCGAGGCCACCTGCCTCAACCGCATCGCCACCGCCCGCGCCTACGTCGACTCCACCCTGCCCGGCCGGCTCGACTCCGTGTACTCCGCCATCAAGGCCAAGGCCCCCTCCGCCCGGGTCGTCGTCCTCGGCTACCCCCGCTTCTACCAGCTCAGCGGCAGCTGCGTGGCGGGCCTCAGTGAGCGCGAGCGCGCCGCCATCAATGCCGCCTCCGACCACCTGAACACCGCCACCGCCAAGCGCGCCGCCGACCACGGCTTCACCTTCGGTGACGTCAGGACGACCTTCACCGGACACGAGATCTGCTCCAGCAACTCGTGGTTGCACAGCGTGAACTGGCTCAACATCGGTGAGTCCTACCACCCCACCGCCGCCGGACAGTCGGGCGGCTATCTGCCCGTCTTCAACTCGGCTGCCTGACAAGCCAGTTGGTCCGTCAACCGGCTACCCGCGCGGGAGGTTCCGGACCCCGGGGCCTCCCGTTCCACCGAACAGGCCATCCGAACTGTCCGTAGTCGCCCGGGAATCGGGCGAATTCGGTAACTGGTCGTCAACCTCCGTATGTGTGTGCTCGATCCTGCGGGCGGGATACCCGTGTGTCACCGTGGGGAGATAGGGTTAACCTGCCCGGACCGGGTGCCCTCGTACGGGTGGGGAGTGACATGGAACAGATAACGGTGCGGAGCAGGCCGCGGGTGCCTGCCATCACATGCGGAAGCGGTGCGACCAGTACGCGCCTCGACCGCCATCTCGCGGTGCTCGGCGGCCCTGTCGTCCCGCAGCGCGAGTCGGCGGAAGCGACGCTGCTGATGCGCGAGCTGACCTCGCGTGATGCCGCGCACACCCGCCGGAGCAGGAGCGCCCGTGTGTCGCTCTTCGCCCCGCTGCGGCGACTGCGGCGTTCGCTCTTCGGCAGCCGCCGCTGACCGACGCAACGTCAGCCACTGGGCCGGCCCACCGCTCGGGGCGGCCCCTACCGCTCGGGGCGCCTCATCCTTCAGGGCGCCTCATCCTTGAGAGCGGCCCATCCTTCAGGGCGGCTCAGGCGATCACCCCGTCCCGGCGCAGCACCGATGTCTGTTCGTCCGTCATCCCCAGGGCTCGCAGCAGCGCATCGGTGTGTTCACCCAGCGCCGGTACGGCACCCATCCGAGGTTCCACCCCGCCCGGCAGCGTGATCGGCGGCAGCAGCGCCCGCAACGGCCCGACCGGTGAATCCACTTCCCGCCACCGGTCCCGCGCCGCGAGCTGCGGATGCGCCGCCACATCGGCCACCGTGTTCAGCCGGGCGCAGGCGATCCCCGCCGCCTCCAGCGCGTCCAGCGCCTCCCGGCCCGTCAGCCGTGCCAGCACCCGCCCCACCACCTCGTCGGTCCGCTTCCGGTTCGCGGTCCGCGCGGTGTTCGTCGCGAAGTCCGGGTCGTCGGCCAACTCCGGCAGCCCGAGCACCTGTTCGGCGAGCCGCCGCCACTCCCGGTCGTTCTGTACGGAGAGCAGCACCTGCCCGCCGTCCGCCGTGCCGTAGGCGTCGTACGGCGCGATCACCGAGTGCGCGAGCCCCGTACGCGGCGGGGGCGGCGCCCCGTGCATCCCCTGGTGCAGCGGGTGCCCCATCCACTCGGCCAGCGCGTCCAGCATGGAGACCTCCACCGGCCCGCCCCGCCCGGTCGTCCCCCGCCGCAGCAGCGCCGCCAGAACCCCGGAGAACGCGTACATGGCAGCCGCGATGTCCGCCGCCGGAATGCCCGCCTTCACCGGCTGCTCGGCGGTCCCGGTGACCGAGACCAGGCCCGCCTCGCACTGCACGAGCATGTCGTAGGCCCGCTTGTGCGCGTACGGTCCGCTCTCCCCGTACCCGGAGATGTCCACGGCCACCAGGCGCGGGTGCGCCGCACAGAGCGTGGCGGCGTCCAGCCCGAGCCGGGCCGCCGCGCCCTGGGCCAGGTTCTGGACGAACACATCGGCCCCGGCGACGAGTTCCCGCACCACCGCCAGACCGCGCGGGTCCTTCAGATCGACCGCCAGGGACTCCTTGCCCCGGTTGCACCAGACGAAGTGCGAGGCCAGACCGCGGGCGGCCGTGTCGTACCCGCGCGCGAAGTCGCCGCCGTCCGGGCGCTCCACCTTGATGACCCTGGCCCCGAGGTCGGCGAGCTGACGGGTGGCGAAGGGGGCGGCGACGGCCTGCTCGACGGCCACCACGGTGACGCCGTCGAGGGGGAGAGGCGATGTGTTCATGGCCCCGTGCTTACCCTGTGACCGGCGCATCTGCCACTCCCGCCCCCGCACAGCGGGCTCACAACAGGGCGAACTGCCCCTCCGGCCCCTCCTCCTGGTGGCCGAGCACCGAGGCGGGCAGCCGCGCGGCGGCCGGGACCGGCAGCACCCCGGCGACCCGCAGCTCCTCCCGGGTGATCAGGGGCACCTGCTCCAGCCGGGCCCACAGCTCCTCCTGCCGGGGCCGCAGGCCGTCCAGGAGAGCCAGTACGGAGATGAGCTCCAGCAGCTCCGAGGTCCACTCCCGGGTCCACCCGCGCGCCCCGACCGCATCGAGCCCGGCACCGTCGGGCCCGTCCGCTTCCGCCCCTTCGGGCACCGCGCCCACCGCTGCCGCCGCCCGGCGCCCGAACCAGAGCTCCAGCACCCGTACACCGCTCACCGTGAACTCCCAGGCCCCCGCCGGTACCGGCGAGATCCGGCCCTCGCCGATGACCAGGGCCTCGGCCTCCGCGTCGTACCCGATCCCGTCCGGCCGGGCCGGGAGCGCCGCCCGCACATAGGGCCTGCGCCCGCCCGGCAGCCGGGGGCGCTCCCCGTCCCGGGCCCCGCGCAACTGGATGCGTACCAGCTCACGGCCGAGCGACACCCCGGCCGCCCACACCCCGGCGTCGGCGGGCAGGAGCACCCGGCAGCCGGAGGGGGAGGGCCGGGCGGCGGCCAGGACCCAGGCCAGTACGGACTCGGGGGTGAGATCGTCGGTGCCCAGCCGGGTACGCAGCAGGTCCGGCAGGCCCGGTGCCAGGTTGGGGTCCATGGCGCCCGGCCGCCGGTACAGCGGGCGGATGCGGCCCGGCCGTCCGGCGGGGGAGTGCCCGTCGGGGAGCAGGTGGGTCACCGACAGGGCGGGCCCGGTGGCCCGGGAGACGTAACCGTGTTCGGCCACGAAGAGCTGCCGCTCGTCGCCGATCCGCCACAGCTCCGGGCGGGCCGCGTCGATCAGCCGGTGGTCGGGGAGCAGCCACTGCTCGTCGAACGGGCCGTGCGCGATCCGTACGGGGTCGGGGCAGGCACCCGGCTCGCGGGCGAAGCGGCCCGTCCCGGTGGACCGGCCGGGCAGCGCGGCGACCGGGGTGTGCGGTGTACGGGAGCGGGTGGGCCGGAACAGCCGGTCCTGCTCGGCGCCCTCGGCGGCGGCCAGGCGCTCCCAGCGGGCCCGGAGCGCGGCGGGGTCGGGGCCGCTCACCCAGGAGCGGCCGGTTCTCAGGGGCCGCACCGACCACGGCATCAGCTCGTCCAGCTCCACGGACCTCGCGTCCTCGCCCGATCCGGCCGCTGCCGCCGCCGTCCTGCGCGCTGCCACCGAGCCGTCCTCCCCAGTCCGCTGAACCTGTCCGGCGGCCCTGTCCGTCACCCCTGAACACCGTTCGCATCGTAACGGCGGGGGCGCGCGCCCGGGACCGGGGCCGGAGCTCCCTAGTGCGCCTCCACCGTCACGGAGAACGAGAACCGGTCGCCCCGGTAGCGGATGCGGGCCACATCCACCACGCGCCCCTCCTCGTCGTACGTCACGCCCGTGTAGTGCAGGATCGGGCTGAGCAGCGGGACCTGGAGGAGTTCGGCGGTGACCGGGTCGGCGAGCCGGGCCTCCACCGTGTCGGTGATCCGGGAGATCCGGACCCCGACGCCGTCGCGCAGCACCTTGGTCATCGGCCACCGTTCGAGGTCGGCCACGTCGATGCGGGCGGCGACCTCGGGGCGTACGGCGTTCTCCGCCCAGTTGGTCGGCTCACCGCTCTCGCCGTCGCGGCGCAGCCGCCGGTAGCTGACCACCTCGGCGCAGCCCGGGAAGAACTCCGCGAGATCGCCCGGCACCGGCACCGCCCCGTGCCCGAGGACCGTCGTCGCCTCCCCGGACTGCTGGGCGACGATCGCGTCGACCGACCCCAGCAGCCGGACCGGGGAGACCCGCCGGGCGCGCGGCTCGATGAACGTGCCGCGCCGCCGGTGCCTGCTGATCAGCCCCTCCGCCTCCAGCTCCTTCAGCGCCTGCCGCATGGTGAGCACGCTGACCCCGTAGTGCGCGGCGAGCTGCTCCTCGGTGGGCAGCCGGGGGGAGGCGTCCTGCGGGCGGCCGAGTATGGAGGCCCGCAGCGACTGGGAGACCTGGTACCAGAGCGGCAGCTTCCGGTTGAGGACGAGGGAGTCCGGGGCGAAGGCGGGCGAATGCGGCGGCCGGTCCACCGGGTTCACCTCGGGCCCGGACCCCGCCCGGGCGTCCGAGTCCCCGTGCGCAGCCTCCGCCCCGGTCGTCGTCTCATGGCTCTCCGTCACGTCGTCCCCGTCCCGTCCTCCGGGCCCCTCCGCCCGCCTGGCCGACTGTTTCTACGGCTTCTACGGCTTCTATGGCTTCTATGGCTTCTCGGCTTCTATGGCTTCTACGGCCGGAAGTTGCGGCTCAGACCCTGCCACACGTCGTCGTACCCGCGCTGCAGGTGGTCGGCCCCCGCCGCCTGTGCGGTCGCCGTGACGGGCCAGCGGGTCTCGAACATGAACGCCAGACCGTCGTCGATCTTCTGCGGCTTCAGCTCCGCCGCGCTCGCCCGGTCGAAGGTCTCACGGTCCGGTCCATGGGCCGACATCATGTTGTGCAGCGAGCCGCCGCCGGGGACGAAGCCCTCCGCCTTCGCGTCGTAGGCGCCGTCGATCAGCCCCATGTACTCGCTCATCACGTTCCGGTGGAAGTACGGCGGCCGGAAGGTGTCCTCGCCGACCAGCCAGCGCGGGGCGAAGACGACGAAGTCGACACCGGCCAGTCCGGGGGTGTCGGACGGCGAGGTCAGGACCGTGAAGATCGAGGGGTCCGGGTGGTCGTAGCTGATCGAGCCGATCACGTTGAACCGGTGCAGGTCGTAGACGTACGGAGTGTGGTTCCCGTGCCAGGCGACCACGTCGAGCGGCGAGTGGCCGTACGTCGCCGACCAGAGGTTCCCGCAGAACTTGTTCACCACCTCCACCGGCCGGTCGTCGTCCTCGTACGCAGCGACGGGGGCGAGGAAGTCCCGGGCGTTCGCGAGCCCGTTGGCGCCGATCGGCCCCAGGTCCGGGAGCACGAACGGCTTGCCGTAGTTCTCGCAGACGTACCCGCGTGCTGTCTCGTCCAGCAGCTCCACCCGGAAGCGGACGCCACGCGGGATCAGCGCGATGTGGCCCGGTTCGGCGCGCAGCAGGCCCAGTTCGGTACGGAGCAGCAGGCCGCCGCGCTCCGGGACGATCAGCAGCTCGCCGTCGGAGTCGCTGAACACCCGGTCCACCATGGAGGAGTTGGCGTGGTAGAGGTGGATCGCCATACCGGTGCGCTGTGCCGCGTCACCGTTGCCGCCGAGGGTCCACAGCCCGCTGACGAAGTCCGTGCCCGGCGCGGGGTCGGGCAGCGGGTTCCAGCGGAGCCGGTTCGGGTCCGGTACGGACTCGGTGAAGGGCGCCGTGCGCAGACCGCCGTTGTCGGTCCGGGTGAAGGCCGGGTGTACGGCGGAGGGGCGGATCCGGTAGAGCCAGGAGCGGCGGTTGTCCGCGCGGGGCTCAGTGAAGGCGGAGCCGCTCAGCTGCTCCGCGTAGAGGCCGAGGGGGGCGCGCTGGGGTGAGTTGCGGCCGTGCGGCAGCGCCCCCGGAACCGCCTCCGAGCTGTGCTCGTTGCCGAAACCGGAGGAGTACGTCAGCCCCTCCGCCGTCTTCCTCGCTGTCTTCCTCGCCTGTTCGATGCCGCTCATCCCGCACTCCCGGTGCCCATGAAGCCCTTGAATCCGCCGGACAACGAATCCTATGGGACACCGTAGGAATAAGGGGCGGGGCGCGTCAACGGCATGAGGTGCGCCATTCGGGGTGCGGCGAGTCCAGGGGGGCGAGTCCAGGGCGCGCGGGGCGGCCGAGGGGCATCGCGGGAGGTCCCCGGGCGGCCCGCCGGAGGGTCACGGCATCATGGAACCGTGCCCCACCCGAATCCGAACCTCCGCCGCGCCCCCGTGCAGCAGCGCAGCGCCGACCGGCTCGCCCGGATACTCGACGCCTGCGCCGGACTGCTCGACGAGATCGGCTACGAGCAGCTCTCCACCCGTGACGTCGCGCTGCGCGCCGAGGTGCCCATCGGCTCCGTCTACCGCTTCTTCTCCAACAAGCGGGCCCTCGTCGACGCCCTCGCGCTCCGCAATCTGGACCTCTACGCCGGGCGCATCACCGACCGGCTCGCAGCGATCCCCGCCGACGACTGGCGTGGGGCCATCGACGCGGTGCTGGACGAGTACCTGGCAATGAAGCGGACGGTGCCCGGCTTCGCCCTGGTCGACTTCGGGCCCCCGGCCCCGGCTCCGGACCGGAACGCGGAGGACGACGCCAACCGCCGCCTCGCGGGCCGGCTCACCGAGCTCCTCGCCGGGCACCTGGGCCGCGACCCCGGCCCGGAGCTGCTGCGGGCCATCCTGGTGAGCGTGGAGGCGGCGGACGCGCTGCTCCAGCTCGCCTTCCGTACGGACCCGTCGGGCGATCCGGCGATCGTCGCCGAGACCCGGACGCTGGTACGGGCGTACCTCGCGCAGATCCTGGACTGAGGGGGCGGGGAGCGAGGCCGTGAGGCTGGGGAGGTTGGGAGCGAGCCCGCGAGGCTGAGAGGGCGGGGCGCGAGGCCGCGAGCCTGAGGGGGCCGGGCGCGAGCCCGTGAAAGCCCCGGTCTTCCCGCACCTCCCCACCATGCGTACCGGTCGGTATGCTCGCCGTGCCGTCACTGTCGTCACCGTCACCTGTCACAGTCACCGCCGTCGCCCGGGGAGGGCCCATGTCCCACGCATCCCGTACCGCACCGCGTATCTGCCCTCTCTGCGAAGCCACCTGCGGCCTCACCCTCACCATCGAGGGGACCACCGTCACGGGTGCGCGCGGTGACCGCGACGACATCTTCAGCCGGGGCTTCATCTGCCCCAAGGGAGCGTCCTTCGGGGGCCTGGACGCCGACCCCGACCGACTGCGCGCCCCGCTCGTGCGCGGGGAGGACGGGGAGCTGCGGGAGGCGGGCTGGGACGAGGCGTTCGACCGGATCGCCGCCCGCATACCGGCCCTGACCGAGGCCCACGGCCCGCAGTCCGTCGGGGTGGTGCTCGGCAACCCCAACGTCCACACCATGGCGGGCGCCCTCTACCCGCCCCTGCTGCTCGCCGCCCTGCGCACCCGCAACGTGTTCACGGCGAGCACCCTGGACCAGATGCCCAAGCACGTCTCCAGCGGGCTGCTCTTCGGCGACGCGCACGCCATCCCCGTACCGGATCTCGACCGCACCGACCACCTCCTCCTGATCGGCGCCAACCCGCTGGAGTCCAACGGCAGCCTCTGCACGGCCCCCGACTTCCCCGGCCGGCTGAAGGCGCTGCGGCGGCGCGGCGGCACCCTCACCGTCATCGACCCGCGCCGCACCCGTACCGCCCGCCTGGCCGACCGGCATGTGGCGATCCGGCCGGGGGCCGACGCGCTGCTGCTCGCCGCGATGGCCCATGTGCTCATCGAGGAGAAGCTCGCCGACCCGGGCCCGCTCGCCGGGCACCTGGAGGGAACGGACGAACTCGCCGCCGCCCTGGCCGACTTCACCCCGGACGCGGTCGCCGCCGCCTGCGACGTGGACGCGGCCACCATCACCGCCCTCGCCCATGAGCTGGCCGCCGCCCCCACCGCCGCCGTCTACGGGCGGATCGGCAGCTGCACCGTCGAGCACGGGACCCTCGCCAGCTGGCTGGTGGACGTCCTCAACATCCTGACCGGCAACCTCGACCGCCCCGGCGGCGCGCTGTTCCCGCTCTCCGCGACGGCCCGGGCACCGCACCCCGCCACCCTCGGCAAGAACTCCACCCCCGGAGCGCCGGGCGAAGCCGCCCACGGCGCCCCGCGCGAGCCCGCCCCCGGGACCCGTAAAGCCACCCCCGGCAAGGGCTTCGCCCTCGGTCGCTGGGCGAGCCGGGTCTCCGGCCACCCCGAGGCCAAGGGCGAACTCCCCACCGCCGCCCTGGCCGAGGAGATCGAGACGCCGGGCGAGGGCCGCATCCGCGCCCTGATCGTGCTCGCCGCCAACCCCGTCCTCTCCGCCCCCGACGGCGACCGGCTCGATGCCGCCCTCGCCGGTCACCTCGACTTCATGGTCAGCGTCGACCCGTACCTGAACGAGACCTCCCGCCACGCGGACGTCGTCCTGCCCCCGCCGCCACCCTCACAGAGCGCCCACTTCGACTTCGCGTTCAACTCCTTCGCCGTGCACAACCAGGTCCGCTACACCCGCGCCCCCATCCCCCTGGAGGACGGGCGGATGGACGAGAGCGAGATCCACGCCCGGCTGATCCTCGCGGTGAGCGGAATGCACGGCGCCCCGCCCTCCGCCGTCGACGACCTGGCCATCACCACCGCGATGACCAGGGCCGGGGCCCCGCCGGAGCTGGCCGCCGACCTCACCGGGCGCAGCGGCCCCGAACGGCGTCTGGACCTCATGCTGCGGCTCGGCCCGTACGGTCTGACGCTGGACGAACTCCTCGCCCACCCGCACGGCATCGACCTCGGCCCGCTGAAGCCCCGCCTCCCGGAGATCCTGCGCACCCGCTCCGGCCGCATCGAACTGCTCCCCGCCCCGATCGCCGCCGATCTGCCGCGCCTGCGCCGGGCGTTGGGCGACCGGCCCGCCCCGCTCGTCCTCGTGGGCCGACGCCATCTGCGCTCCAACAACAGCTGGATGCACAACGTCGGTTCACTGACCGGCGGGTCCAACGTCTGCACCCTCCAGATCCACCCCGACGACGCGGCCCGGCTCGGGCTCGCGGACGGGACCACCGTACGGATCGAGTCGGCGGGCGGCGGGATCGAGGCCCCGGCCGAGATCACGGACACCGTACGCAGCGGAGTGGTGAGCCTCCCGCACGGCTGGGGCCACAGCCGCCCCGGCACCCGGATGTCGGTAGCCGCCGCCCACCCGGGGGCAAACGTCAACCAGCTGCTCGACGGCACTCTCCTGGACCCGCTGTCCGGCACCGCCGTACTCAACGCCATCCCGGTCACGGTGACCCCGCAGGGCTGAAGCGTTCTCGCCTGGCGGGATGAGTAGTTGGCTGTGATCGTGCGCGTTCGGCCTGGTGGGCCTGGTGGTCATACGACGGACGCGACCTCTGGTGATCAAGGTGTCTGAAGCCAATGATCGTTCAGGTGTCGCGTCCGCATGTCGGTTTCCACGATCGAGGTTCTGTCCTGCCACTGTGCCCGCGATGCGGACTTGCCGACTGCGGATTCGGTGGAGCTCTTGGCCCTTGCAGAGGTGTTGGAAGGTCTTCCGGGTCCGTGTCGATGTCAGGGTCGCCGTTATCGTCTGGGGGCCTTGCTCGCGTTCTGTACCGTCGTGGCCGTCCTGGTGGCGATCGCTCGGTTCGTGGCCGCTGCTCCGCCCGGGATCCGCGCCTGTGTCGGGCTGGGGCCGAGGGTTCCCCGCGCCTGGGCCTTGGGGCGCGCCTGTTTGCCCGGATCGACGCCGACGTCCTGGACCGGGCTGTCGGAGACCGGCTCGTCGGCCGCGTCGAACCGGCCGAAGGGCTGTGAGCCCTTCGAGGAGAAGAACGCCCACTGCATTGCTGGTCAAGGCCGACCATCCCGACCTTCAAGCGGTGGTGGGGCAGCTGCCCGGCGGGACGTTCCGCTCCTGGACAAGACGTGCCAGACCGGTCACGGCCGCGACGAGATCCGCCGGCTCAAGGCCGCCACGGTCACCCGATCGCCTTCCCGCACGCCGTGCAGGCGCTTCAGGTCGTGCGGCCGCCGACGCGACATACGTACCGGCAAAGTCACCATCGAGCGCGTCTACGCCGTCATCAGCCTGACCGCCGAGCAGGGCCACTGCGTCCCAACCTGCCGAGGCCGCAGGCGGGCACCGGCAAGTGGAGGCATTGCACCACGTCCGTGACACCACCCTCCACAAGGACGCCCGCCGCGTGCGTACCGGTAACACTCCCCGAGCCCTGGCCACCTTCCGCAACCCCACGATCGCCCTGGCCAACCTCGTCCGCTGGAGCAATCACCCGGAATCGGAAGCCGCAGATCACCACCGGTCACGTCCCGACCACGCACTCGACCTGGTCACACACCCATCAGCCGAGAACGCTCAGCCACTGGGTTCAGGATGACTCCGACGTCGTGACCAGCGGTTACAGGAATACTCTTTTAGCTGGAATTGATCATTCCTAAATGTCGTACGTATGTTCTATTGTAAATTCCTGAGAGGGGAGTTAATACTGAGATCTCGATCCGGGCTTGACCCGCCCATGGATAGACTTTCGCGCATCCCTGAAAGCGGAGCCGCAGCAACCCCTTTCAGCGCCAGGAGTTCAGGATCGGACGAGTTCGGCGGCATCGGATTAGCGCCCGGTATCCGCGAGTTCAAACGGCCGCCAAGTTACTTACGGCTCAGGGCCCAGGGTGGCGAAATGACGCGCATGGGAGGTATGGGGAAGTCGTGGATCTGGGTAAATGCTTTGGTCGGCTCGCGTGGACGATGACATATTTATGTCAGCGGATGCCCTATTCGGCGGTCTCGGTGGTGACTCTCACCTCTCTGGCGAGAATCAATAGATCTCGCTTCTACCAGCTGTACCAGAGCAAGGAAGGGCTGGTAAACAGCATCCTCGATCACGACCTCAAAGAAGCCTCGCAAGGCACTCATGAACCAGCACTGTTCCTCTCCAGGCTGCTCAAGAAGATGCATCTACGGTCCGCCCTCTATCGGACGATACTGTGCGAGGCGGAAACAAGAGGCGAGCGAGAAATAGCGGCTAAATTTCTCGAAAAACTGCTTGATTGCCTCGCTGAGGATCAATTGGATTGTTCTGTGCGGCGGCGCAGTATGCTGTCAGGATTAGGGGGGCTGCTAGCCGGCTGGCTCGAATCCGACAAGCATCCCGATAAGGATGCACTATCTGAGTGGTTCGTGGAAATGAGTCAGCTGTCAGTAAGGACTGAACGTGATTCCACTCCAACGGTCGCCTCTTCCAGCATCGAGAAAAATTTGGCTCAGGGCCTTACGGCAGTGGTGGGGGCGAGGTAACCAGCTCCGACGCCTGCGGGGTGAGGCAAAACTCGCCGGCTCGCTACTGGAGTTCCAGCGGACTTGCTTCCTCGCGTCTGCAGCAGAACTTGGCATCCTTCCGCTACTCGGTCAACCTGGTGCGACGCTCGCTGCTTTGAACAAGGTCAGCGGTGTGTCGCACGAGAACCTCGAAGCATTCGTCAGAGCAGGCGTTGAGTTGCACGTTCTCGGGCAGCGCGAGGATCGTTACGAGCTGAAGGGCTGGGCGCGATTCCTCTCATACGAATCAGAGGTAGCGACGGTTGGGCGGCTGCGCGAGACCTACCGTTTGGACTGCCAGGTCTGGGCGGAGTCGGCCGACATCCTCCGAGACGGTGGATCAGCCAACCCGCTTGAAAGGGCCGGACCAGCGGTATCCGCTGCCTCGCATGCGCTGGACGACTGCATAACACCTGTACTCGAGGCTCTTGTTCTGCCAATCACAGGGCGAATACTGGATGTGGGTTGTGGTGATTGCGGCCACCTCCTCAGCGTTCTGGGCAAGCATCCCGACTGGAGTGGCGTCGGCCTTGATATGGACCCGTCCGTCGTGCATATCGCCAACGAGGAAGCCCGCAAGAATGATCTGAGTCACCGCATGCGGGTCATACTGGGGACTCTGAGCGATATCGACGATCAAGAGCAGTTCGATGCGATTCTTGGTCTGCAGATGATCTATTACGTCGCCCCCGCAGTCCGCATGGATTTCTTCCAGCGCATCCATGAGCTCTTGAACAACGGCGGTGCATTCATCCTTGTCTTTCTCACGGCGTCTCGTGACCCGATGACAGCACAGTACTCGCTACTCTTTCGGCTGAGCGATGGACTGTGGCCACCGCCAGCCTCGGCCGACATAGTGAGTGAACTCGAACAGGTAGGTTTCTCTCAGACAGAAACACGGTCCTTGACCCCCGGAGGCAGCGCCGTTGCGGTGGTGGCTCACAAATGAGTACCGCGTTTTCCGCTGACAACTCGGCTGCCCGTGCGGTCGTGTACCTGTGCTCGCGAAGGTGGGGCGTCGCGCATCTGCTGGAATACCGAACCGAGACGCAAAAGCGACTGGGGATCCCCATGCGCGATGGGGTCCGGTTGATGGCCGACGTCGTTCGGCCGACAGGTGCTCCACGTTCGGACGAGACCCAGCCGGTTGTGATCATCAGGACTCCGTACGGACGAAGGGCCCTCGGAACCGGACTCACCGCACGACTCCTCGCCAGTACCGGAGTCATGGTTGTGGTGGTGTCCTGCCGGGGCACGTTTGACTCCGAAGGCCGGTTCGAACCCTTCGTCAATGAGGCAGCAGACGGTTGCGACACGCTTCAATGGGTACGCGCCCAGAGCTGGGGGAAGGACCGGCGGATCGTGCTGTGGGGCGCCAGCTACGAGGGATACAACCAGTGGGCTCTCGCCGCACAGCAGGAGACCGACGTCTCGGCCTGCGTGGTCCAACTGGGCGCATCATCGATGCGCGACGGGTTCGTCTACCAGCACGGAGCTCTCGCGATTGCCGATGTCTTGGCCTGGGTTCGGATCGTTCGCGCACAAAGTTCGCTCCTGCGGTTGGCAACCGACTTCAGAGCGACGTCCCGAGAGCGTCGAGCGGCAGAACAACTGCCGTACTCCTCCATGGACGAACGTGCCGGCTACGGTCAGGTTGATTGGTTCAGGGACTGGGCCGCCCATGGACCCGAGGACCCCTGGTGGCTTGTCACGGAACACCGGAACGCCGCCGCGCGGAACGAGAACACTACCTGGCACGTCACCGCCGGATGGCATGACGTCTACCTTCAAGCGGCTCTCAAAGATTACGAGACCCTGATCAAAGAAGGTCGGTCCGTCCGGCTCGTGGTGGGCCCATGGAAACACATGGACAGCAACTATCTCCGCCACGTACTTCCGGAGTCGCTGGAGCTCACAAAGGGCATGCGTATTGAATCGGGAGCAAGAATCTGGGTTACCGGTGAACGCCCGGGATGGTCCGAGTGGAACGTCTGGCCTCCACTATCCTCGGAACTGACTCTCCACATTCATCAAGAACGGCTCCATGAAGACCCACCGGGAACTGCCAGCACAAGCAGACTGGTTCTCGAGGACCAACCCACTCCAGCCGTCGGGGGAATCAGAGCCTTCCTTCCTCAGTCACCTGTATGTGACAACAGCAAACGTGAGCAGCGCGAGGATGTCCGCGTCTACACTTGGGAATCCCTCAGCGAGTCACTTCTTGTGATGGGCACACCTGAGGTCGAGCTTGCTCTGAGGGCTGCTTCAGCAGGCCATTTGGACATACACGTCAGGATGTGCGAGGTCAACCGAAAGGGAAAGTCACTGTTTGTGTCGGAAGGGTTCTGCCGTACCAGCATCCCGGAGACACTGACACGACAGGTCACCATCCCTTTGGCCCCCCTCGCGCACAGATTCGCGTCAGGGTCCCGCATTCGACTACAAGTTGCAACGGGCTCTTTCCCGACCTGGGGTCCTCACCCGGGGAGTGATGGTTCCGGCAAGGACGTGCTTCAGGAATGGGAAGTCGTTCATGAGGCACTAGCAGTGTCGGGGGGGGGGGGGGGGGCCTGCGTCTCCGGGCCCCCCACGGTGCACCACACGAACAAACAACAAAAAGACGCAAGATAATCGAA
>NZ_JBHYVE010000044.1:0-49695 GCF_042750035.1 Streptomyces sp. NPDC059452 | reverse complement strand
GGCACCAGGTCCATGCTGCCCGGGGCCAGGTCGGCGAGTCCGTCGCCGACCAGGAAGTCCGCCTTCGCGCCTTCCGGAGCGCCCAGGCGGAACGTCTCTTCGGCGGAGGCGACGGCCCCGTACGACTCGTCGACGAAGGTCACGTGCGCGTCGGGGTTGGCGATCGCCGCGGAGAGACCGAGGACCCCGTTGCCGCAGCCCAGGTCGGCGACCTTGACGGGGCCGCCGCGGGTGGGCAGGTGCTTCAGGAAGAAGCGGGTGCCGATGTCCAGGCGCTCGGCGCAGAAGATCCCGGCGTGGTTGACGGCGGTGCGGCCGGCGACGGGGCCGACGTCGCCGGGCAGCTCGTAGCGGTACGGCCACGAGCTGGGTGTACGCGGCAGCGCGGGGTCCGGGGTACAGAAGATGAGCCGCGCCTTGCGCACCGCCAGGGAGGTGCGGGTCGGCCCGATGATCCGCTCGAAGAGCTTGAGGGTGGAGGTGTGGATCTCCTTGACCATGCCGGTGCCGATGACCACCGTGCCCGCGTGCAGGGCGGGGGCGATCCGGTGGAGCTGGTCCTCCAGGAAGGCCAGGGACTTGGGCACCCGGACCAGGAGTACGTCGATCCGGTCCGGCGGGGTGTCGCGTGAGGACAGCGTCGTCACGGAGTCCGGGTCCAGGCCGTTGCGGCCGAGGTTGGCCAGGGTGGCGCGCCGGGCCAGGTAGGAGTCGCTGATCTGGACGGGCCGGTGGGCGGCCAGCGCGGTGGCCAGGGCACCCCACCGGTCCCCCACGACGGCAACCTCGCCCGTGAGGTCGACGGGGCCCGTCTCGGGGTCCGTCAGCTGCCGGAGCAGGTATTCGTCGGCGGCGTCCCATGCCCGGAAGGGATCGCTCGGGTGCTCGGGGAAGCGGGCAAGCTCGAAAGTGCCCTGTGAGGTCGTCAAACGGTTCATATGTCACTCAGGCTAACCGAGGGAACCGGGGGCGCCCCACACGCTCCCCGGCCCCTCGGCCCCATCGCCACGGGGTCCCGGCCGGTCGGGCCCCCGGGCGGGCCTGCCCCGTCGGCCTCCGGACGGGGCGGTGGGCTCCGTCCGGGCAGCCGCGTGTCGCGGTCGGGGCAGCCGTGTGCCGTGGTGTCAGGGCAGCGGTGTCGGAGCAGCCGTGTCAGGGCAGCCGTTTGTCGAGGGTGGAGCGGCCCTCGTCCGCCAGTTTGCGCCGCGCCCACTCCAGGGTCTCGGGCGTCACGTCCCGCCCGGAGGCGAGCACCACGTCCTCCGCGCTCGGGCTGTCGCTCGCGCCCGTGTGCAGAAGCCGGTCGGGGGTGATGCCCCGCACCTCGGGCACGGCCGCGGATACGGATTCGGGGTCTTCGCTCATGCCGACTCCTCCTCGTCCTTGCGGCAATTCTCGCGCCGCACGGGCCGGGCCGCATCCGAGACGCCCGCCACCCGGGAGAGCGAAGCGGCGGATCCACCGGTACACCGACGACCCCCTCGACAGGAACGTGGCGGACTTCGGCTCGGTCCGGGCCCTGCGTGACTGGGCCACCGGGCAGTACCCGCCCCCCCGGCCCGAAGGCGCAGGGGCCGGACGAGGACTCACCTTGACCTGCACATGATAGGTACACAGCGTTCACACCCGGGTCACGGTGCGTGTGGAAGGCTCCCGCGTACCAGATATCGCACGGCCACCCCGACGAACGCCCCCACCCAGGGCCGGTGTCGTGGTGCCCGCGTTCCGAGAGGACACCCCACATGTCCCGTCGCCATCAGGTCTACGCGCGTCCGCTACTGGCCACCGCAGCCGCCGTCGCCCTCCTCGCGGGCACCGCGGCCGCCGCCCCCGCCGACACCCCGCCCGACCGCTCCGCCACCCTCGCCGCCGTACTCGACGACACGTACTACCGGGACGCCATCGGCAAGACCGGTGGAGAGCTCAAGGCCGCCCTGCACACGATCATCAGCGACCAGACCAAGCTCTCCTACAGCCAGGTGTGGGACGCCCTGAAGGCCACCGACGAGGACCCGGCCGACCCCTCCAAGGTGGTCCTCCTCTACACCGGGCGCTCCCAGTCCAAGAACGACAACGGCGGCAACGCCGACCAGTGGAACCGGGAGCACGTCTGGGCCAAGTCGCACGGCGATTTCGGTACGGCCACGGGCCCGGGCACCGACATCCACCATCTGCGCCCCGAGGACGTCTCGGTCAACTCCGCCCGGGGCAACAAGGACTTCGACAACGGCGGCAGCGAGCTGGGCGAGGCCCCCGGCAACTACACCGACGGCGACTCCTTCGAACCGCGTGACGCGGTCAAGGGGGACGTCGCCCGCATGATCCTCTACATGGCGGTGCGCTACGAGGGCAACGACTCCTTCGCCGACCTCGAACCCAACGACCAGGTGAACAACGGCTCCGCCCCGAGGATGGGCAAGCTGTCCGTGCTGAAGCAGTGGAGCGAGCAGGACCCGCCGGACGCCTTCGAGAAGCGGCGTAACGACGTCATATTCGAGCGGTTCCAGCACAACCGCAACCCGTTCATCGACCACCCCGAGTGGGTCGGGGCCATCTGGTAGCCCCCTCCCGGGTCAGGCCTCACCGGCCAGGGCCTGCGCGCTGCCCTCCACGGCCGCCTCGCGGGTGGGGTAGCGCGGCAGGTCCTGGCCGATGCCCTCCCGGACCTCGTCCGGCGGGCCCAGCAGGTCGCGCGGGTCGACGATCGCGACGCGCCTGCCGTCGGCGGAGAGCCGGCCCAGCCCCGTGTGCAGCATCCCCAGGCCGACGGAGTCGACGGCGGTGACGTCGTGCAGGTCGAGCACGACAGGGCTCTCCTGGTCCGGCCCCGACTCGTCCAGGGCGTAGAGCACCCGCTCGGCGGCCGTGAAGTCGATGGACCCCTGCGCGGCGACCACGCCGACCTGCTCGTGCAGGACCCTCTCGTGATCGGCCGAGGGCGCGGACGGCAGGTCGTCGGCCGTGGTGACGAGGCTGACGGTGGAGCCGGGCAGCGCGGGGTTGAGCATCAGATGGAGCCCGTACCGCTCCGAGAGCGCCCGCAGTGCCGCCTGGCCGCGTACCGAGTTGCCTGCGGTGTCCAGCGGCGGGCTGTAGGTGGCGAGGCCGAAGCGGGCGGGGCCGACCGCGATCAGGCCGCCGGAGACCCCGCTCTTGGCGGGCAGCCCGATCCGCAGCAGCCACTCCCCCGAACCGTCGTACATCCCGCAGGTGGCCATCACGGCGAGCACCCGGGCGGTGACCTCCGCCGAGACGACCTGCTCGCGCGTGACCGGGTTGAACCCGCCGTACGCGAGGGTCGCGGCCATCGTGGCGAGGTCGAGGGCGGTGACGCGTACCGCGCACTGACGGAAGTACCGGTCCACGGCCAGGACCGGGTCGACGGGCATGGTGCCGGTGGCGCGGATCAGATAGGCGAGCGCCCGGTTGCGGTCACCGGTCATCGATTCGGAGCTGAACACCTCCTCGTCGACGTCCAGTTCACGCCCGGCGAAGCGGCCGAGACAGTGCAGGATGCGCTCGAAGGCGGGTTCGTCGGGGGCGTCGGGGATCAGGGCGGTGGTGACGATGGCCCCGGCGTTGACCATCGGGTTGGCGGGCCGGCCGGTGCCGGGTTCGAGGCTGATCGCGTTGAACGCGTCGCCGCTCGGCTCGGCGCCCACCCACCGGCTCACCTCGTCGAGGCCGAGCACGGAGAGCGCGAGGGCGTAGATGAACGGTTTGGAGACCGACTGGATGGTGAAGGGCACGTCGGCCTCGCCCGCGCTGTAGCAGTGGCCGTCCATGCTGACCAGGGCCAGCCCGAAGGCCTCCGGGTCGGCCAGGCCCAGCTGCGGGATGTAGTCGGCCGGACGGCCGCCCGGCAGGTCGCGGAATTCGGCGCGCATCCTGTTGAGGGAGTCGGTCACCGCGTCGGAAGCACTCATCGCCGCCCCCTCAGCCGCGCTCGGCCTGGGCGACCCGGGGGAAGGTCTTCACCCCGGCGGCCTTGCGGCTGTTGGCCTGGGCGTCGACCGTACGGTCCGGCGGGGCGTCCTCCACCCCGACGACCACGGTGTCCAGGACCTTGTCCTCCGCGTCGACGAACTCCACCTTGACGGCGTAGAAGGCGGGTTCGTCCGTGGGGTTGGTGATCCGGACGCGGGCGCTGCGGACGTCCTCCGAAGCGGTGACGGGCAGTCCGCTCACCGAGACGTCGCCCACCGCGTTGCCCCGGCCCTGGACGCCTTCGAGCTGTTCGGCGGCCTTCCGCCGGACGCGTTCGGTCTCGGCGGAGACGGAGGCGGCGAAGCTGCGCTGGGTGCGCGGGCTCTCCTCCGTGGACGGCGACCCCTCCGGTTCGGCGTGCGGGCTCCCGGACGGCGATTCCCCGTGCTCGGAGTGTTCCGGCGTGAGCGTCCGCACGCTGCGGGAGGTGCCCTCACTGGTGGTGTCGGAGTCGCAGGCAGCCGTGGAGGCGGCGAGCAGGGCGGCGGCGGCCACGGCGGGGACCAGGAGACGGGCCCTACGGCGGTGGAGGTTCGCTTTCACGGACGGTCCGTCCAATCGAGGGATGTCGGGGGATGAGGAGAGAACGACGGGGAACGAGGAGGCCGCGAGCACGGGCATCGCGCGCCCTCCGGCAGCCGATGATCACCAACTCGCCCATATTAGGATCAAAAGGTATGTATTGACTCGTCGAAGCATCCGCTTCATACGGGAGCGGGTTAAAGCCCTGGGAGGGAACGATGGACACGGACGCCCTGACCGCCGGCCTGTTGCGGGAGCTGCGGGCGACCCGGCCCTATCCGGCCCTGTCCCTGACGATGCCGACCCACCGCACGGCCCCGGACAACGCCCAGGACCCGGTGCGGCTGCGCAACCTGGTGGCGGAGGCGGTCCACCGTCTGGAGGCCGATCCGCAGGTGAGCCGGGAGACGGCCGCCGCGATCCGGGCCGAGCTGGACCGGGCGGCCGACGAGGTGGACCCGCGCCGGGCCCTGGACTCGCTGGTCGTCCTCGCCACGGCCGACGAACACCAGGTCTGGCAACTTCCGCGTACCGCACCCGAACGGGTGGTGCTGAGCGACAGCTACCTGACCCGCAACCTCGTCGCCGCCAAGGCCCAGGCCCGTCCGTACTGGGCACTCACCGTCGCCGCCGACCACGCCACCCTATGGAACGGCACGGACGGAGGTATCGAGGTACGGGAGACCGGCGGATTCCCCCTCACCGCGCCGAAGGAGCCGCCCAACCCGCAGCGCGAGGAGCGGATCGGGGACACCCCGAGCACGTTCACCGACGAGGACACGCGGAACTTCTTCCGTACGGTCGACGAGAAGCTGCGGGCCCTGCTGGCCTCCGACCCGCGTCCGCTGTACGTGATGGGGCTGGCGCCCGCCCTCTCGCTGCTGGACGACGTCGGCGAGAGCGTGAAGGCGGCCGCCGGCCGCGTCGCCAAGGGCGCACCGGCCGATCTGCCGCCGGCCGAGGTCCTCAGGGAGCTGCGGCCCGCGCTCGACGAGGGGGCCCGGCAGACCACGGCCGAGGTCGAGCGGCGCCTCGACAACGCGCGCAGCGCCCACACCTTCGCCGGCGGGCTCGACGAGGTGTGGACAGCGGTCCGGGAGGGCCGGGTGGGACTCGTGACGGTGGAGGAGCACTACCAGACCACCGTCCGGGTGACCGACGAACACCTGGATCCGGTCCCCGAGGGCACCACGCCCGCCGAGGACCCGCAGATCCGCGAGGACATCGTGGACGAGCTGATCGAGGCCGCGCTGGACGGCGGGGCCGACGTGGTGTTCGTCGCGGACGACTCACTGGCCGAGCACGGACGGATCGCAGCGGCGCTCCGGTTCTGACGGCCGGTTCTGACAGCTGGTCCTCACCGCCGGTCCCCACCGCCGGTCCTGACGGCCGGTCCTGACGGCCGGTCCTGACGGCCGGTCCTGACGGCCGGATCCGACGAACGTCGGCTGTACGAGGCCGTCTCCGTACGCGACCGTACGGAGGCGGCCTCAGCCGATCCGCCGGACCGGTGCCCCGTCCAGGAACGCCCGGATGTTCTCAACCGCCTGGCCGTAGTACGTGGCGTAGTTGGCGCGGGAGACATACCCCAGGTGCGGGGTGGCCAGCAGGCGCGGGGCGGTGCGCATCGGGTGGCCGGGCGGCAGGGGCTCGACGTCGAACACGTCGATCCCGGCCCCGGCGATGGTCCCGGCGTGCAGGGCCGCGAGCAGGGCGTCCTGGTCGACGATGGCGGCCCGTGAGGTGTTGACGAGGTAGGCGGTGGGCCGCATCCGGGCGAGCTCGGCGGCGCCGATCAGGCCGCGCGTGCGCTCGCTCAGAGCCAGGTGTACGGAGACGAAGTCGGCGGCCTCCAGCAGCTCTTCCCTGGACGCGGCCAGCTCGGCCCCGACCTCCTCGGTGCGTTCCTTCGTGAGGTTCTGGCTCCAGGCGACGACCTCCATGCCGAAGGCCCGGCCCACCTGGGCGACCCGGCTGCCGATCTTCCCCAGGCCGAGCAGGCCGAGGGTCCTGCCGTGCAGGTCGGCGCCGAGGGTGGACTGCCAGGGGCCTTCCGTGCGCAGGCCGTTGGCCTCGGGGACGATCGAGCGGGCGAGGCCGAGCAGCAGGGCCCAGGTGAGCTCGACCGGCGGGGTGGAGGAGCTGGCCGTCCCGCAGACGGTGACACCGTGCCGCTCGGCGGCGGCGAAGTCAATCACGGAGTTGCGCATACCGGAGGCGATCAGCAGCCGGAGCCGGGGCAGGCGCGCGAACACCTCGGCCGGGAACGGGACCCGTTCGCGCAGGGTGACGACGATGTCGAACTCCGCGAGGGCGGCGGCCACTTCCTCGGCCGAGCCCAGGTGCTCGGTGAACGTGACGACTTCCACGTCGGGGGTGACGGGCGACCAGTCGGCGACGGTGGTGGCGGCGGACTGGAAGTCCTCGATCACGGCGCAGCGCAGCTTCATGAAGGCTCTCTCTCGCGAGGCGGGGCGGTCGGACGCCCTCCATGATCACCCAAAGCGCCTCGCGGCCCTCAGCCGCCCCAGCTCCACTCCGCCACCTCGGGCAGGTCGACGCCGTGCTCGCGGATCCAGGCGTGGTGGCGGGTGCGGACATCGGCCATCGCCTGGCGTACGGCGACCGCGCGGACGCCGAGCCCCGGCACCCGGTCGATGACGTCCATGACCAGCCGGTAGCGGTCCAGGTCGTTGCGGACCACCATGTCGAAGGGCGTGGTGGTGGTGCCCTCCTCCTGGTAGCCGCGCACATGCAGGTGGGCGTGGCCGGCCCGGCGGTAGGCGAGCCGGTGGATCAGCCAGGGGTAGCCGTGGTACGCGAAGATCACCGGCCGGTCGCGGGTGAACAGGGCGTCGTACTCGGCGTCCCTCATCCCGTGCGGGTGCTCCTCGTTGGGCATCATGCGGGCGATGTCGACCACGTTGACCACGCGTACGGCCAGCTCCGGCAGATGGCGGCGGAGCAGGCCGGCGGCGGCCAGGACCTCCTGGGTCGGCACGTCCCCGGCGCAGCCGAGCACCACGTCCGGCTCCCGGCCGCCGTCCTCGGTCCCGGCCCACTCCCACACCCCGGCCCCGCGGGCGCAGTGGGCGCGGGCCTCCGCCAGGGTGAGCCAGTCGAAGGCCGGCTGCTTGCCCGCCACGATCACGTTGACGTAATCGCGACTGCGCAGGACATGGTCCGCCACGGAGAGCAGGGTGTTGGCGTCCGGCGGCAGATAGACCCGTACGACCTCGGGGCTCTTGTTCAGCACGTGGTCCACGAAGCCGGGGTCCTGGTGCGAGAAGCCGTTGTGGTCCTGCCGCCAGACGTGCGAGGTGAGCAGGTAGTTGAGGGAGGCGATGGGGCGCCGCCAGGGCAGCCGGCGTGCGGTGCGCAGCCACTTGATGTGCTGGTTGACCATCGAGTCGACGATATGGGCGAACGCCTCGTAGCTGGAGAAGAGCCCGTGCCGTCCGGTGAGCAGATATCCCTCCAGCCAGCCCTGGCAGAGGTGTTCGGAGAGCACCTCCATCACCCGGCCGTCTCGGGCGAGGTGTTCGTCGGTGGGCAGGATCCCGGCCTGCCAGGCCTTGCCGGTGGCCCGGTAGAGGTCCTGGAGCCGGTTGGAGGCGGTCTCGTCGGGGCCGACCACCCGGAAGTCCCGGCGCCCGGCCGTCGCCGCCATGAGGTCCGCGAGGAGCCCGCCGAGCACCTGGGTCGGCGAGTGGGTGGCGGAGCCCGGCTTGTCGACGCGTACGGCGTGGTCCTCCAGGGCGGGGAGCGGCAGCTCCCGCAGGAGGAGGCCGCCGTTGGCGTACGGGGTCGAGCCGAGCCGGGCCGCTCCCTCGGGGACGCAGGCGAGGACCTGTTCGGTGGGGCGGCCGTCGGCGTCGAAGAGCTCCTCGGGGCGGTAGGAGCGCAGCCAGGCCTCCAGCTGCCGCAGGTGCTCCTGGTTGTCCCGGACCCCGGAGAGCGGGACCTGGTGGGAGCGCCAGGTGTTCTCGACGGGCAGCCCGTCGGCCTCCTTGGGCCCGGTCCACCCCTTGGGGGTGCGCAGGACGATCATGGGCCAGCGGGGGCGCTCGGTGGCCCCGTCCTCCCGGGCCGCGCGCTGGCAGGCGGCGATCCGCTCCACGGCGGTGTCCATCGCGGCGGCCATCGCCCGGTGGACGGTGGCCGGGTCGTCGCCGGTGACGTACAGCGGGTCATGCCCGTAGCCGCGCAGGAGGGCGTCGAGTTCGTCCTCGGGCAGCCGGGCCAGGACCGTCGGGTTGGCGATCTTGTAGCCGTTGAGGTGGAGGACCGGGAGGACGGCCCCGTCGTGGACCGGGTCGAGGAACTTGTTGGCGTGCCAGGACGCGGCGAGCGGCCCGGTCTCGGCCTCGCCGTCACCGATGACGCAGGTCACCAGCAGTCCGGGGTGGTCGAAGGCGGCCCCGTAGGCGTGGGTGAGGGCGTAGCCGAGTTCGCCGCCCTCGTGGATGGAGCCGGGGGTCTCCGGGGCGACATGGCTGGGCACCCCGCCGGGGAAGGAGAACTGCTTGAAGAGCACGCCCATGCCCTCGGCGTTCCGGGGCACGTCGGGGTAGGTCTCGGAGTAGCTGCCCTCCAGCCAGGCGTTGGCGAGGACGGCCGGGCCGCCGTGGCCGGGGCCCCAGACGCAGAGGGCCTCGATGGACCGGTCCTTGACCACGCGGTTGAGGTGGGTGTGGACGAGGTTGAGCCCGGGTGAGGTGCCCCAGTGGCCGAGCAGCCGCGGCTTGATGTCCTCGGGCGCGAGCGGCCGGGTCAGCAGGGGGTTGGCCATCAGATAGATCTGGCCCACGGCGAGGTAGTTGGCGGCGCGCCAGTGCGCGTCGAGCGCGGCCAGTTCCTCGTCGGAGGGAGTGGCCGGGGTGTGGGTGTCGCTCACGGAGCGGATCTCCTCGTGGGCTGAGGTCTCAGGACTTCCCGGGGCCGTACCAGAGCGTGGTGGCGTTGCAGAACTCGCGGATACCGTGCCCGGCCAGCTCGCGCCCGTAACCGGACCGCTTGATCCCGCCGAAAGGCAGCGCCGGGTGCGAGGCGGTCATCCCGTTGAAGAAGACCCCGCCCGCCTCCAGGTCGCGGGCGCACCGCTCCTGCTCCCCCGGGTCGCGGGTCCAGACATTGGAACTGAGCCCGAACGGGGTGTCGTTGGCCAGGTGGACGGCCTCGTCGAGGTCGGCGACCCGGTAGAGGGTGGCGACCGGGCCGAAGGTCTCCTCGCGGTGGACGCGCATGGCGGGGGTGATGCCCGCGAGTACGGTCGGGCGGTAGAACCAGCCGTTCTCCAGGCCGCCGTCGAGCTTGTCGGGGCGGCCGCCGCCACACAGGACGGTGGCGCCGCGCTCCACGGCGTCGTCGACCAGCTCCTCCAGGTCGGTGCGGCCCTGTTCGCTGGCGAGCGGCCCGATGTCGGTGGTCTCCTCCAGCGGGTCGCCGACGGTCAGGGCGCGCATCCCGGCGGTGAAGTGCTCGGCGAACGTGTCGTACACCTCGGCGTGGACGATGAACCGCTTGGCGGCGATACAGGACTGGCCGTTGTTCTGGACGCGCGCGGTGACGGCGGTGGCCGCGGCCTTCTCGACGTCGGCCGAGGGCAGCACGACGTACGGATCGCTGCCGCCGAGCTCCAGCACGGTCTTCTTGACCTCGTCCCCGGCGGTTGAGGCGACGGCGCGGCCCGCCGGTTCGCTGCCGGTGAGGGTGGCCGCCGCGACCCGGGGGTCGCGCAGCACGGCCTCGACGGCGCCCGAGCCGATCAGCAGCGTACGGAAGCAGCCCGCCGGGAATCCGGCCCGGTGGAAGAGGTCCTCCAGATAGAGCGCGGTCTGCGGGACGTTCGACGCGTGCTTGAGGAGACCGGTGTTGCCCGCCATCAGCGCGGGGGCGGCGAACCGCACCACCTGCCAGAGCGGGAAGTTCCACGGCATCACGGCGAGGACGACACCGAGCGGCCGGTAGCGGACCAGGGCCCGGGAGGCACCGGAGTCGCGTACGTCGTCGGGGCCGGGGGGCTCGTCGGCGAGCAGGCGCTCGGCGTTGGCCGCGTACCAGCGCATCGCCTTGGCGCACTTGGCCGCCTCGGCCCGGGCCGCGGTGACCGGCTTGCCCATTTCGAGGGTCATCGTGCGGGCGATGGTGTCGCGGTCCGTGTCCAGCAGGTCGGCGGCCCGGTTCAGCCAGGCGGCGCGCTGCTCGAAGGAGGTGGTGCGGTACTGCTGGAAGGTGGTGTGGGCGGCGGTGATCCTGCGCTCGGTCTCCTCCTCGCCGAGGGCGTCGTAGGACCTGATCAGTTCGCCGTTCGCGGGGTTGACCGTCGCGATGGGCATGGCAGTGGCCTCCTTGCATCGGTACTTCGACGGTGCCGCGCCGCGTGGCCGGGCGCAACGCGGCCCCCTCCGCGTGTACGCGGCCTCTTCACACACGTACGCGGCCCTCTCCCACACATCCGCGGCCTCTTCCACGCGTACCCGGCCGACGCGGATCATGCGTGCCGGGTGGGCACGTTCCGCGTCGGCCGGGTGTGCGAGCTGCCGGGGACCTATACGAGCGCCGTGAGCGGGGTGCGGCGGGACTCGCGCACACCCGGCAGCGGCGGGTACGGCAGCAGCCGCGCGGTCTGCGGCGCCTGGGCGTACCGGGTGAACCAGACCACCTTGCCGTCCGTGGTCCGGCAGGTGCCCCAGCTGTCGCTGAGGGCCATCACCCGGCTCAGCCCGCCGCCCGCCGGCAGCAGGCGCGGCATCCGGGCACTGTTGTCGGCGACGGACACGGTGAGGTGCCGTCCGGTCCAGCGGAGTTCGAGGACGCACGCGTTGGCGTCGCCGACATGCCGGTGGACATTGGTCAGGAGTTCGTCCATGGCCCGGCACACCGGCCGGACGTGGAGTTCGAGGCTCCAGTGACGAAGGTGCGCGGCGACGATGCGCCGCACCTGGGAAACGCGCTCTGCCGACACCTGCAGTTCGACCGAGTAGTGCCGGTCGAGTGGAACGGTCATCGTCGAGGCTCCTCACCACGAGGCCCACATGCTTCACCCCGTCGTACGAACACCCCCCGAACACGAAGCGTGAGCACTGATCACTTCTGGGTCACTCAACAGGGTGACTCGGCTGTGCCGTCCTCGCAACAGATGAGCTGTCGGCCCTGGTGAGGGGGTCGGTCCGGGTCGTGCGGCCCCGGCCCTCACAGGAGGTCGTGCGGCCCCGGCCCTCACAGGAGGTAGGGCAGCAGCCGGTCGGGGGTCAGGGGAAGTTCCCGCAGCCGGGCCCCGGTGGCGTGGCGGACCGCGTTCCCGATGGCGGCCGCGGTGCCGACGATGCCGATCTCCCCGATGCCCTTGGAGCCCATCGGGTTGAGGTGGCGGTCATCCTCCTCGATCCAGTGGGCCTGGATGTCGAGCGCGTCGGCGTTGACGGGCACGTGGTAGGAGGCCAGGTCCTTCGCCGTGAAGTCGCCGAAGACCGGGTCGATGGCGGAGCCCTCGGTCAGCGCCATGCCGATGCCCATGACCATGCCGCCGGTGAACTGGGAGCGTGCGGTACGGGCGTTGAGGATCCTCCCGGCGGCGTACACGCCGAGGAGACGGCGTACCCGGACCTCCCCGGTGACGGAGTCGACGGCCGTCTCGGCGAAGTGGGCGCCGAAGGCGTGCCGGGCGTACGGGGAGTCGGCGGCGGTCTCCTCCTCGGTGTCGGCGGTGGCGGTGAACCCCTCGGCGGGCAGCGGCCCCCGGTGGTCGGCGAGGCGGGCGGCGAGGGCGGTCGCCGCCTTGTGCACGGCCCACCCCCAGGAGGCCGTGCCGGAGGAGCCGCCGGCCAGCGGGGCGGTGGGCAGGTCGGTGGAGCCGATCCGCACGTCGACGGTCTCCACGTCCACGCCGAGCGCCGAGGCGGCGATCTGGGCGAGCACGGTACGGGCACCGGTGCCGATGTCGGTGGCGTTGACCTCGACCCGGAAGGTGCCGTCCGCCGCCGCGTGGGCGCGTGCGGAGGACCGGGAGACGAGGACGGGGTACGTCGCCGAGGCCACGCCCGTACCGAGCAGCCAGCGGCCCTCCTGGCGGGTGGCGGGGCGGGGGTCGCGGCCGTGCCAGCCGAAGCGTTTCGCGCCCTCGCGCAGACAGGCGGCCAGGCCCCGGCTGCTGAAGGGGCGGTCGCTGTCCGGTTCGGTGGCCGGGTCGTTGCGCAGCCGCAGCTCGACCGGGTCCGTGCCGAGGGCGGAGGCGAGCTCGTCCATGGCCGACTCCAGCGCGTACATCCCGGACGCCTCGCCCGGGGCGCGCATCCAGGAGGGGCTGGGGACGTCCAGGGCGGTCACCCGGTGCACGGTCGTGCTGTCCGGCGATCCGTACATCACCCGGGCCGGTACGGCGGCCTGCTCGACGAACTCCTTGAGGGTGGAGGTGTGGGTGACGATCTCCTGGGAGACGGCGTGCAGGGTGCCATCGAGGTCGGCGCCGAGGCGCACCCGCTGGATCGTGGGGGCCCGGTGGCCGACGACCTCCGCGAGCTGGGCGCGGGGGAAGACCATCTTCACCGGGTGGCCGGTGTGCCGGGCGGCCATGGCGGCCAGCACGGCCTGGGGGCGGGTGGTGCCCTTGGAGCCGAAGCCGCCGCCGACGTGCTCGGAGTGGACGGTGATGTGTGCGGGGTCCAGGCCGAAGACCCGGGCGAGGCTCTTGCGTACGGCGTGGGAGCCCTGGCTGGAGTCGTGGACGGTGAGGTGCCCGTCCGTCCACCGGGCGGTGGCGGCGTGCGGCTCCATGGGGTGGTTGTGGAGCGAGGTGAGGCGGTAGGTGGCGTCGACCTGGACGGGGGCGGCGGCGAAGGACCGCTCGAAGTCTCCCCGCTTGCGGACGGCGGGGAAGCCGCCGTTGGCCTCCTCGGGTGTGTAGAGGCCCGGGTGGTCCTCGGTGAGGATCACGTCGTGCTCGGTACTCTCGTACTCGACGAGAAGCCGCCCCGCGCCCGTCCGGGCGGCCTCAAGGGACTCGGCGACGACCAGGGCGATCGGCCAGCCGTGGTGCGGGACCCGGTCGCTCTGGAGGACGGCGAGGATCGGGTCCTCGGGTTCGGCGAGGGGTGGCGCGTTGTCGTGGGTGAGGACGGTGTGCACGCCGGGGACGGCGAGCGCGTCGACGGCCCGTACGGCGGTGACCCGGCCGGCGGCGATGGTGGCCGGGACCGGCCAGGCGTACAGGGTGCCGGGCGGGGTGTGCTCGGCCGCGTACCGGGCGGCGCCGGTGACCTTGTCCCGGGCCTCCCTGCGGACGACGGGCGCACCGGTGAGCTGCGGGGCTTGGGGCATGGCGGCGGGGCCTCCGGTCGGTGGGGGCGGGTCAGACGGTCGGGCAGGTCCCGGGGCTCTGCGGCCCGGTGAGTTCGCCGAGGACGTCGAGGGCGAGGCGGCGGACGAGGTCCACCTTGAAGGCGTTGTCGCGCAGGGGCTGTGCCTCGGCCAGTTCGGCGATCAGGGCGTGCTGGAAGGCGGCCGGGGTGGCGGGGGCGCCGAGCAGTTCGGCCTCGGCCCGGCGGGCGCGCCACGGACGGTGGGCGACGCCGCCGAAGGCGAGCGTGGCCCGCTCGACGCGGCCGGAGTCCACCTGGACGGTGGCGGCGACGGAGACCAGGGCGAAGGCGTAGCTGGCGCGGTCGCGGGCCTTGCGGTAGCGGGAGACCGTACCGGGGGCCGGTGGCGGGAGCACCACCTCGGTGATCAGTTCGCCGGGCCTGATGACGGTGTCCTGGTCGGGGTTCTCGCCCGGCAGCCGGTGGAACTCGGTGACGGGGACGGTCCGTTCGCCCTCGGGCCCCAGCAGTGCCACGGTCGCGTCGAGGGCGGCGAGGGCCACGGCCATGTCGGAGGGGTTGGTGGCCACGCACTCCGCCGAGTGCCCGAGGATCGCGAGGTCGCGGTGGGCGCCTTCGCGGGCGGGGCAGCCGGAGCCGGGGAGTCGTTTGTTGCAGGGCTTGGAGACGTCCTGGAAGTAGGTGCAGCGGGTGCGCTGGAGGAGGTTGCCGCCGGTCGTCGCGGTGTTGCGGAGCTGACCCGAGGCTCCGGCCAGCAGTGCCTGCGAGAGCGCCGGGTAGTCACGGCGTACGCCGGGGTGGGCGGCGAGGTCGCTGTTGCGGACGGTGGCGCCGATCCGCAGGCCGCCGTCCGGGGTGGGGATCACCCGGTCCAGCGGCAGCCTGGTGACGTCGATCAGGATGCCGGGTTCCTCCACGCCGAGCTTCATGAGGTCGACGAGGTTGGTGCCGCCGCCCAGGAACCGGGCTCCGGCTCCGGCCGCGCAGAGCCGTACGGCCTCGGCGGTGGTGGTGGGGCGCTGGTAGCCGAAGGGTTTCACGGGGTCACGTCCTCGATGGCCTCGACGATCCGGGGGTAGGCCCCGCACCGGCACAGGTTGCCGCTCATGCGCTCGCGGATCTCGTCCGGGCCGAGGGGGGCGTGTTCCGTGGTCAGGGCGTCCGGAGGGGTGGCGTGGGACGGGTGGCCGGCGGCGGCCTCCTTGAGCATGCCGACGGCCGAACAGATCTGCCCGGGGGTGCAGTAGCCGCACTGGAGGGCGTCCCGTTCCACGAAGGCCCGCTGCACGGGGTGGAGGGTGTCGCCGTCGGCCAGCCCTTCCACCGTGGTGATCGCCGCGCCGTCCTGGGCCACGGCGAGCAGCAGGCAGCTGTTGGCGCGGCGGCCGTCCACGAGGACCGTGCAGGCGCCGCACTGGCCGTGGTCGCAGCCCTTCTTGGCACCGGTCAGACCGAGCTGTTCCCGCAACAGGTCCAGGACCGTGGTGCGGTGGTCGAGCGTCAGCGTGGTCTCCTCCCCGTTGATGTGCAGGGTCACGGCGGAACGTTCGACGGTGACCGGTTCCGGTGCGACGACCGTCTCCAGGGCAAGGGAATCCATGCGCGAACACCTTTCACTGCGGGCCACTGTTGACCCTGTTCACAGCCATTTCCGCGTACGCCGACTCGCACAGGGCGACGGGCGTGTCAGCGGTTCTCCAGACGCAGCCTGACTTCCTGCTCCTGGTCCCCCGCCGCCGTACCGACGACGCGTACGGCGAACGCGCCGGTGAGGTGGTCACGCAGCCGGTCGACGGCCCAGTAGCCGCCCTGGGCGTCCACCGTGACCGGGGCGGTGAGCGTCACGGGTTCGGCGGCGGCCTTCGGCTCGGAGACGTCGACCGTGGTGACCCAGACGGTCGGGCGGGGGCCGCTCGTCGGCTCGGGCTCGTCGCCCGCCGCGCGGTCGGACGCGAAGGCGCTGCCGAGCACGCCGAACACGCTCCGCGCGTCCGCGACGTCGCACCGGCTCAGCGACACCAGCACCTCCTGGTCGGCCGTGGATCCGTCGCCGCTTCGTTCCGGTGTGCTGTTCACGGGGTTCCTTCCGTCGGATACGCCGGCCTTGGGGTCCACTCCAGGCTGACCCCGCATCGGGCCGACGGCGACACGGGAGGGCCGAAGAGCCGAACAGCGGCCTACAGCTCCTGCGGCCCGGCCCGTTCGGTCATCATCGTGTTGCCGATTCGCACCATGCGAAACGCTTTTCCCGTTAGATACTCATAAAACATGAATTGATGGGAACACCCGACTGACACCCTCCCCCCGGGGTATGCGGCAAGCATGGACGTATCGAACGGAGCCACGCACTCACTGGCCGCCCCGCTCGCCGACGGCACGGGCGCGCTGGCCATCGTCTTTCCCGTCGCCGCGCTCGCCGTGGTGGGCCTGCTGATCGGCGGTTTCCTGCTGGGCAAGCGCAAGAGGGACACCGAACTGCCACCGCCGCTCCCCCACGAGCAGCCCACTAAGCCGGAGGGGCGCACCCATATCGAGGCGCACGACCCGCATGCCTCGGACCGCTTCCCCGATGACGGCAGCGCCCTCAATCCGCACCAGCTCGACGACCACGGCAACGCGCCTCTCCCGCCCCACGAGGACGGCCCGCGCACCGATACGGACCCCCCACGCAGCTGACCCGTCCCCACAGGGGGCGGGTCCGCCGGCCCCCTCGTCACCGGAGGTAGTGATGAGCCGGTCGGCCGCCGACCGACAGACCCGTGTCACCGTCCTGGTCGCGCTCGCGGCCAACCTGGTGATCGCGGCAGCCAAGACCACGGGCGGGCTGATCTCCGGCTCGCCCGCGCTGCTGTCCGAAGCGGCCCACTCGGTCGCGGACAGCCTCAACGAGATCTTCCTGCTCGCCGCACTCCGGCGCAGCCGGCGGCCCGCCGACGCCCGTCACCCGTTCGGCTACGGCAAGGAGCGCTACTTCTGGGCGCTCCTCGCCGCCGTCGGCATCTTCGTGATGGGCGGCTGCTTCTCGTTCTACCAGGGGCTCCACGCCCTGCGGCGCGACGACGACGAGTCCCCCACCGGCTACACCGCCGGGCTGATCGTGCTCGGCGTCGCCCTCATCGCCGAGAGCACCTCGCTGGCCCGGGCCCTGCACCAGGCACGCGGCAAGAAGGGCGCGGCCATCGACCCCGCGCTGCGTACGGTCATCGCGGAGGACAGCACGGCGGTGCTCGGCGTCAGCCTGGCCATCGCCGGAATGTCCCTGCACCTGGTCACCGGAAGCGTGGCCTGGGAGGCGGCCGCCTCGCTGGGCATCGGGCTGCTCCTGGTCTACGTCGCCTTCCGGCTCGGCCGGAACGCCCGGGACCTGCTGATCGGGGAGTCCGTCGATCCGGAGCTGCAACGGGAGCTCGTGGGCTTCCTGATGCGCCAGAACGAGATCGACAACGTGGCCGAACTCCTCACCATGCGCATGGGCATGCACTCCGTGCTGGTGGCGGCCCGTATCGACCTGGCTCCCGGCATCGACAGCGAACGGGTGGAGGAGGTCTCGATGCGGATCCGGCACGCGATGTGCGAGCGGTGGCCGCAGGCGGACCAGGTCTTCCTGGACATCACCAACGCCCCGCCGCGCATCGGGCTGTGAGCGCGCCCCGCGTTGCGCCGCCGCACGGGCCGACCGAGGGTGGGTGCTGGACCGCAGCGGCCGCCCCGGGCGCCGCACACCCGTGAGAAGGCAGTGGACCATGACCGGAAGCGATCCCCGTACGGCACCCTCCACGGCGCCCCTGACCGGCTCCGCCGCGCCGTGCTGGGTCACCTTGATGACCCGGGACCTGCGGGCCGCCCAGCGGTTCTACACCGGGGTCCTGGGCTGGTCGTTCCGCCCGGGGCGGCTCGGCGCCGAGTTCTCCGTGGCCCGGCGCGGTGACATCCCGGTCGCGGGGATCTTCGCCGTCTCGACCGCGTACCAGGTGGCGGTGGCCTGGACGCCGTACTTCGCGGTGGAGAACGCGGACCTGGCCGCCGCCCGGGTCCGTGAGCGCAGCGGGACGGTGGCGGTGGGACCGCTGACGCTCGGCAAGGGGCGCGGCGTCCTGGCCTCCGACCGGGACGGTGCCGCGTTCGGCCTCTGGGAGCGCACCGAACCCGCCACCTCGCCACCGGCCCCCGACGACCACGCGCACGCCTGGCTTCGGCTGCGCACCCGCAACGCCTTCGACGCGGCGATCTTCTACGGCGAGGTACTCCACTGGGCGAGCGGGCTCCCCGGGTCCTGTGATGTGGCGTACGAGGGCGAGGAGGTCATCGTGCGGTGCGGGGGACGGCCGCTGGCCCGGATCAGCTCCGGGGCGGTGGAGGCCGCCGTCGATCCGCTGGTGCGTCCGCACTGGCAGGTGCAGTTCCCGGTGGAGGACGTCCCCGGGACGGTCGCGGCGGCCGTGCGGCAGGGCGGGACCCTCGTCGAGGAGCGGTCCGTCCTCGACGGCAGGGAGGCCACCCTGCGGGACCCCGACGGGGCGCTGTTCACCGTGACCGACGTGCGCGGCCCGGTGGGCCCGGGGAGCTGACTGATCCGCTCAGTCCCGCGGGCCGTCGGAGGATTCCCCGTCGCGCGGCTCGTCGATGCGCGGTCCGGAGCGGCCGCGAGCCAGGGCCCAGAGGGGGAAGACGAACCAGCAGACCAGGAACCACAGCGCCATCCCGCCGACCAGCCACAGGGCGAGCGGGTTGTGGAGGGCGACCCGGAGGATCAGCAGCAGGGTCGAGCACATCGTGCAGAACAGCAGCACGAGCCCGACGACGGTCATGCGCGAGGCCCAGACGACCGTCTCCGGCTTCATCCGCCGGCCGGTGAGCAGCCGGTGGTACGAGACGGGGCCGATGAGCGCCGCCGCGGTGGCGGCGCCGAGCAGGACGGTGACCACGTAGATGTCGCGGTCCACGTCCGAGAGGTCGGCGAACCTCGGCTGGAACACCACGGCGAGGAGGAAACCGAAGAGGATCTGCACCCCGGTCTGGGCGACGCGCAGTTCCTGGAGCAGATCGGACCACCGCCGGTCCGCCCGCTCCTCCTCGGTCTCCTCGCGGCCTCTGCCGTCGGTCGGTGACACGGGCGCCTCCTCGTCTCGACGCGACCGGGAGCGCTTGCACACCCGTTCGATCCGGGTGTACGGGTTCCCCGGCCCGACGGGCTCATTCCCTCCAGTCAACCACCCGTACGCCGCAGCGGCGGCTGAGCGCGGGCGGTCAGGAGAGGCCGACGGGGAGCAGGAGTTCGGGCCGGTCCCACATGACCGCGGGCGGGTCGGCGCGGACCGTGCCGGTGGGTTCCGCGCCCACACTGCGGTAGAACCCCTCGGCGGGCGGGTGCGCGACGATCCGGACACTGTCGAGGCCCGCGGCCCGGGCCTCCTCGCGCAGATGGCCGATGAGCAGCCGCCCGATGCCGAGCCCCTGCGCCGCGTCGGCGACGAACATCAGGTCGAGCTCGGGCGGCTGGAGGATCAGCGCGTAGAAGCCGAGGACCCGGTCGTCGGCGCGGTCGACGGCCACGAAGACCCGGTGCGCCTCGATGTAGTCCGGACCGACGCGGTAACCGGCGACCATCGGGGCGTAGGGGCCCTCGTAGGCGCGGGAGGACCGGACCAGGCGGGTGAGCCGCCGGGCGTCGCGCGCCGTGGCCCGGCGGACCAGGAGGTCCGGACGGAGCGGGCCGCGCCCGGAGTTCGTAACGCCTGATCTCATACGTCGAGTATTACGTACGGCGTCCTGTGCACGGTACACGGAGCGCTCCGGCGGACACCGGCCGCATGAACGGCCGTCCGGGGGTACACGGACTCCTGCACCTCGCCCGGTGGTTGCTCCGCCGGGCCCGGACCGAAAGGGGTTGACCACTGTGCGACAACGAAGCTGCGTACCGGACGATGAGCGGTGGGGGCGGTAGCCGTGACAACCGTGATCATCATCATCGCCGCGGCCCTCGTGCCGGCCGCCGCCGTCTGCTTCTTCCTGGTCCGCGGCCACCGGCCCGGCGGCCGGGGGCTCCGCAGCCGCTTCGGCCCCGAGTACGACCGGGTCGTCGCCCGGCACGGCGGTGACACCGAGGCGGCCGAGCACGAACTGGACGAGCGGGTGAAGCGCCACGGTCACCTGGAGAAGCTCCCGCTCACCGAGGCGGCCCGCGCGGAGTACACCGCCCGCTGGGCCCGGGCCCAGGAGCAGTTCGTCGAGTCCCCGCGGCAGGCGCTCATCGAGGCCGACGCGCTGCTGGCCGACCTCTCCCGCGACCGCGGATTCCCGGGCGGCGAGAGCTTCGAGGAGCGCACCGACGCGCTCTCCGTCCACCACGCACACGATGTCGACGGCTACCGCAGGGTGCACACCGCGCGGAACGACGGCACCGGCACCGAGGAGATGCGCGAGGCCTTCGTCGAGGCCCGCGGCCTCTTCGAGGCGCTCCTCGCGGACGGACCGGCGGACCGTGACCACGGCAACCGACAGCTCACGAAGGGACGGAGCACATCATGACGCAGACCCCGAACGGCGCCGAGAACACCGGCCGCACGCCGGACAGGGCCACCCCGTCGACCGGGGCCGAGCGGGTGCCGCCCATGACGCCTCCCGGCACCGCCCCCGTACCGCAGACGGCCGTGAAGCCTGCCGAGTCGTCGCCGAAGACCACCGGCACCCTCGGCTCGTCCGTGGAGCCGACCGGCACCCCGACCGACCCGGGCCACACCGATCCGGCCCGCACGGACGGCACCCGGGACACCGGCCGGCCGGCCACCTCCCCCGCGAGCACGGACACCGGCCGCGCGGCCGGTTCCCCCAGCGGCACGGACACCGGCCGGCCCCTGTTCGCACCGGAGGAGCGGGAGAAGTTCGACGCCCGCATCCACCAGGCCGTGGCCGGTTTCGTGGAGAATCCGCGCCGGGCCGTCCAGGAGGCCGACGCCACCTTCGACGAGGTCGTCGCCGGGCTCACGGACGCCCTCGCCACCCGGTCACGGCTGCTGCGCGCCGACCGCGACGGCGAACAGTCCGAGGCGGGCACGGAGGATCTGCGGATCGCCCTCCAGCACTACCGCGACCTGACGCGACGCCTCGTACGCCTCTGATCGTGACCGCACGACGCCCGGCCGCGAGGGGCCGGTCCGACCGGGACGTTCCGGCCGGACCGGCCCCCCGCGGCGTAAGACGTACGGAGTCCCACGGCGTACGGCCCGGGGGCGCGTCACGGCTCCCCTTCACCGTGGCTCTCCTCCTGATGAGTGGTGGGCCCGGGGGTCTGATGGGTGGTGGGCCCGGGAGTGGGCTCCGAGTCCGGTCCGGCCACCCTGCCGACACCGAAGGCGATGGCGAAGACGACGGCCACCGCGGCGACGAAGGCCGCGATTCTCAGTCCGGTGTTCATGGCTGCCTCCCGGCGGACGACGGTGGTTCCCGACACCGTCCAACATACCCCCTGGGGGTATTACTGTCACGCCGGTGCCCCCCTCCCTGCCGGTGCCGGGGCTCAGCCCGCGATCACCAGACCCTCGCGCAGTCGGTCCAGCGCCGCTTCGGGAACGCGCAGCCCTGTGCGTACATAACCGTCGAGGCCGCCCCACCGTTCGTCCATCGCGTCGAGCGCCACGTCCAGGTAGCGAGGACGCACCTCGACGATCGCCGCCGCGACGGCCGGATCGCCGCCGCCGTCGAGGAACTTCTGGACGTACGGTGCGAACGCGGCCCGCACGGCGGGGTTCACCGCGAGGAAGTCCGACCGGACCGTCTCGCGGGGCGCCCCCAGGATCATCAGCAGGACGGCCGCCGCCCAGCCGGTGCGATCCTTGCCCGCCGTGCAGTGGAAGAGCACCGGGCGCGCGCCGGGATCGGCCGCGGTCTCCAGGAAGGCCCGGTAGGCGGCCGCCGCGCCGGGCGAGAGCACCATCTTGCGGTAGGTCTCGGCGAACAGCTCCTCGGCCCTCCCCCCGCCCAGCGTGCGTTCCGCCTCGTCCGGATCGGCGAGCAGCGCCTTGAGCCTGGCCGGCGCCACCCCGGGGTGGTCGCCCAGGACGTCGGCGACGAAAAGCCGGGCCCGGTCCGGCAGCCGGTCCGGGGCCCACTGCCGTTCGTCGGCGGTGCGCAGGTCGACGACCGTACGGATGCCGAGTGCGGCCACCGCCCGGTCGCGGTCCGGGGCGAGCTCGCTCAGCTGCCCCGAGCGGAACAGGACCCCCTGCCGCACCCGGCGGCCACGGCCCAGGGCGATGCCGCCCAGGTCGCGCAGATTGACAACGGTGGCGGCCGGAACGGTCCGGGCGGTCTGCACGATGAACTGCCTCTTTCCCTGATGAGAACGCCGACGACAGGCCTTGGTGGCTCACCGGCCCACCGGCCGGAACTCAGTCCGCCAGCAGATCCTTCTTCTGCTGCGCGAACTCGGCGTCCGTGAGCACGTCCCGCCGCCGCAGTTCGGCGAGCCGCTCCAGCCGGGTGATGATGTCGTCCCCCTCCCCTTCACCGCCCCCGTCCGCCGCCGCACCGGCCGCACCGAAGCGCTCGTGCGCGACGAAGGCGCCGCCCGCCTCCCGGAAAGCGCGGGCGAGCTCGGAGCTCCACAGGTCCTCCCGGACGACGAGGGCGACCGCCTCGCCCTGCGGCACGCTCCGCTCCAGCACCCCCACGCTCTCGGCGCCCAGCACCACCGCCGCCCCGCCCTCCGCCGCATCGTGGGGCACCGCCCCCTCCGGATCGAGCTCCCCCAGCTCCGCCGGGGCCAGCGCACCACCCTCGGCGCGGCGGACGAAGGCCAGATCGGAGGCGCGTACGGCACCGGACGCCACGGCATCGGCGAGGACGGGCACGACGGCCCCGGTGAAGCCGCTGCCGGGAAAGGCGATGACGAGGTGTTCCACAGGTCCGACGGCCACGGTCGCGTCCTCTCCGCATCCCGGCGGCCCGCGAGGGCTCCGGGGTGGATACGGGCATTCCAGGGATTACATAACAAACCGGCAAACTGCGCACATAATATGCATCAACCGTCGAATTCCCCCCGTTGTCGAGCATGGCCGTGTTGCGCCCGGCTCGGTCGGGTTCGGCCGGTGTGACGGCTTGGGCCCGTGTGACGGCTTCGGCCCGGTATCGCGACGTTGAGTGAACGATCACGTGCGGACCGGAGAGGGCAAGGTCACAGCACGTGCCCCTGCTGCTCATTCCACACCCTGGCCTAGCATCTGAGCATGACGGTCCAGCCTGCTGACGGGCTCTCTCCGGCCGCCGCGTTCCCCGACCCCTCCCATGACCAGTGGCAGAGCCTCGTCGAAGGCGTTCTGCGCAAGTCGGGCAAGGAAGTCTCGGGCTCGGCCGCCGAGGAAGCGCTGTCCACCACACTGGAGGACGGGCTCACCACCCGCCCCCTCTACACCGCGCACGACACCTCGCCGGACACCGGTTTCCCCGGCTTCGCGCCCTTCACCCGGGGCAGCAGGGCCGAGGGGAACGCGGCGGGCGGCTGGGACGTGCGCCAACGCCACGCCCTGAGCGACCCCGCCCGGCTCAACGAGGCGGTGCTCGGCGACCTGGAGAACGGGGTCACCTCGCTCTGGCTCACCGTGGGCGGCCCGGCGGGTGTCCCGGTGGACTCGCTCGCCCGCTCGCTGGAGGGCGTCTACCTCGACCTGGCCCCTGTCGTCCTCGACGCCCCGGCCGACCTGGACGCCGCCGCCACCGAACTGCTGCGGCTGTACGGGGAGCGGGGCGTCGCCAAGGGCGAGGCGCGCGGCACCCTGGGCGCCGACCCGCTCGGCCACGAGGCCCGGACCGGCATCGAGGCCGACCTCGCCCCCGCCGTCCACTGGGCGAAGGTCTGCGGCCGGGAGTACCCGGGGCTGCGGGCGATCGCCGTGGACGCGCTGCCGTACCACGAGGCGGGCGGTTCGGCCGCCGAGGAGCTGGGGCTCTCCCTGGCGACCGGCGTCGCCTATCTGCGGGCGCTCACCGCGGCCGGGCTCGGCGTGGAAGAGGCCTGCGCGCAGCTGGAGTTCCGTTACGCGGCCACGGCCGACCAGTTCCTGACGATCGCCAAGCTGCGGGCGGCCCGCCGGCTCTGGGCGCGGGTCGCCGAGGTCTCGGGGGCTCCCGGGGCGGGCGGCCAGCGGCAGCACGCCGTGACCTCCCCGGTGATGATGACGCGCCGCGACCCGTGGGTGAACATGCTCCGCACCACCCTCGCCACGCTGGGCGCGGGGGTCGGCGGCGCGGACTCCGTCACCGTCCTGCCGTTCGATCACGCGCTGGGGCTGCCCGACGCGTTCGCCCGCAGGATCGCCCGTAACACCTCCACGATCCTGATGGAGGAGTCGCACCTCGCCCGGGTCATCGACCCCGCGGGCGGGTCCTGGTACGTGGAGCGGCTCACCGACGAACTCGCGGCGGCGGCCTGGGCGTTCTTCCAGGAGACCGAGCGGGCGGGCGGGCTGCCCGCCGCCCTGCGCTCGGGGATGGTCGCGGAGCGGCTGGCCGCCACCTGGGCCGCGCGGAGCGCGAAGCTGGCCCGCCGCAAGGAGCCGGTGACGGGGGTCAGCGAGTTCCCGATGCCCGCGGAACGGCCGGTGGAGCGCGAGCCCGCGCCCGATCCGTACGCGGGTGCCCCGGGCGGTCTGCCCCGGGTGCGGCGCGACGAGGCGTTCGAGGCGCTGCGGGCCCGGTCGGACGCGCACCTGGCGGCGACGGGCGCCCGGCCGAAGGTGTTCATCGCCGCGCTGGGTCCGGCCGCCGCGCACACCGCGCGGGTCTCCTTCGCCGTCAACCTCTTCGGGGCGGGCGGGATCGAGGCGGTGCACGAGCCGGTGTCGGTGGACGCGTCCACGGCCGCCGGCCCCTTCACCGCCTCCGGTGCGAGCGTGGCCTGTCTCTGCTCGTCGGACGCCCTGTACGCCGAGCAGGCGGGCGAGGTGGCCGGGGCGCTGAAGTCGGCGGGCGCGGCGCAGGTGTTCCTCGCCGGACGCCCCGGCGAGTACGCCGGTGTCGACGCCTACGTCTTCGCGGGCTGCGACACGGTCGCCGTTCTCACCTCCGTACTCGACCGCATGGGAGTGGCGTGATGCAGACATCGCCCACGGAACAGAAATCCACCGTTCCCGACTTCACCGAGGTCGCGCTGGAGTCCCCCGCTCCCCCGGCAGGTTCGGCCGAGGAGTGGCAGGCCGCCGCGGCCAAGACGGCCGACGGCTCCGAGGCCGCCCCGCTCTGGGAGACGCCCGAGGGCATCACGGTCAAGCCGCTGTACACCGGGGACGACCTGGAGGGCCTGGACGCGCTGCATTCGTACCCGGGCATCGCCCCGTATCTGCGCGGTCCGTACCCGACGATGTACGTCAACCAGCCCTGGACGATCCGTCAGTACGCCGGGTTCTCCACGGCCGAGGAGTCCAACGCCTTCTACCGCCGCAACCTCGCGGCCGGGCAGAAGGGGCTCTCGGTCGCCTTCGACCTGCCGACCCACCGGGGGTACGACAGCGACCACCCGCGCGTCACCGGTGACGTCGGTATGGCGGGCGTGGCGATCGACTCCATCTACGACATGCGTCAGCTGTTCGACGGCATTCCGCTGGACCGGATGTCGGTGTCGATGACGATGAACGGCGCGGTGCTCCCCGTACTGGCTCTGTACATCGTGGCCGCCGAGGAGCAGGGCGTACCGCCCGAGAAGCTGGCCGGGACCATTCAGAACGACATTCTCAAGGAGTTCATGGTCCGCAACACCTACATCTATCCGCCGACGCCGTCGATGCGGATCATCTCCGACATCTTCGCGTTCACCTCGCAGAAGATGCCGCGCTACAACTCCATCTCGATCTCCGGGTATCACATCCAGGAGGCCGGGGCGACGGCCGATCTGGAGCTTGCGTACACGCTGGCCGACGGGGTGGAGTATCTGCGCGCCGGGCAGGAAGCGGGCCTGGACGTGGACGCGTTCGCGCCCCGGCTGTCGTTCTTCTGGGCGATCGGGATGAACTTCTTCATGGAGGTCGCCAAGTTGCGGGCGGCCCGGCTGCTCTGGGCGCGCCTGGTCAAGCAGTTCGACCCGAAGAACCCCAAGTCGCTCTCCCTGCGCACCCATTCGCAGACCTCGGGGTGGTCGTTGACCGCGCAGGACGTGTTCAACAACGTGACGCGTACGTGTGTGGAGGCGATGGCCGCGACGCAGGGCCACACCCAGTCGCTGCACACCAACGCGCTGGACGAGGCGCTGGCGCTGCCCACCGACTTCTCGGCGCGCATCGCCCGTAACACGCAGCTCCTGCTCCAGCAGGAGTCCGGCACCTGCCGGGTCATCGACCCGTGGGGCGGCAGCGCGTACGTGGAGAAGCTGACGCGTGACCTGGCGGACCGGGCCTGGCAGCACATCGAGGAGGTCGAGGCGGCCGGCGGGATGGCGAAGGCCATCGACGCGGGCATCCCCAAGCTCCGGGTGGAGGAGGCGGCCGCCCGTACGCAGGCGCGGATCGACTCCGGGCGGCAGCCGGTGATCGGGGTCAACAAGTACCGGGTGGAGACCGACGAGAAGATCGACGTCCTCAAGGTCGACAACTCCTCGGTGCGCACCCAGCAGATCGAGAAGCTGCGCCGACTGCGCGAGGAGCGCGACGAGGTGGCCTGCCAGGAGGCGCTGCGGGCGCTGACGGCCGCCGCCGAACGCGCCCCCGGGCCGGGACTTGAGGGCAACCTGCTGGCGCTGGCGGTCGACGCGGCGCGGGCGATGGCCACGGTCGGGGAGATCTCGGACGCGCTGGAGAAGGTGTACGGGCGCCATGCCGGGCAGATCCGTACGATCTCCGGTGTGTACCGCAAAGAGGCAGGGGATTCCCCTTCGGTGGACCGTACCCGCGCGCTGGTCGACGCGTTCGAGGAGGCGGAGGGCCGCCGTCCGCGCATCCTGGTCGCCAAGATGGGCCAGGACGGCCACGACCGGGGCCAGAAGGTGATCGCCACGGCTTTCGCCGACCTGGGCTTCGACGTGGACGTCGGCCCGCTCTTCCAGACGCCGGGCGAGGTGGCGCGGCAGGCGGTGGAGGCGGACGTGCACATCGTGGGCGTCTCCTCGCTGGCGGCCGGGCACCTGACGCTGGTGCCCGCGCTGCGCGAGGAGCTGGCCGCCGAGGGGCGCGAGGACATCATGATCGTGGTGGGCGGGGTGATCCCGCCGCAGGACATCGAGGCCCTGCACGAGGCGGGCGCCGCCTCCGTCTTCCCGCCGGGGACGGTGATCCCGGACGCGGCCCACGATCTGGTGACGCGGCTCGGTGCCGCGCTCGGCCACGAGCTGTGAGCCGCTGACCGGATGGCTGCCAAGATCGACATCGACAGTTATGTGCAGGGAGTGCTCGACGGCAAGCGGGCGTTCATCGCCCGTGCGATCACGCTCGTCGAGTCGACGCGGGCCGAACACCGGGTACTGGCCCAGGAGTTGCTGAGCCGGTTGCTGCCGCACGCGGGGAAGGCCCGGCGGATCGGGATCAGCGGGGTGCCAGGGGTGGGCAAGTCCACCTTCATCGACGCGCTCGGCACGATGCTCACGGGGCTCGGGCACCGGGTGGCGGTGCTGGCCGTCGACCCGTCCTCCAGCCGTACGGGCGGTTCCATCCTGGGCGACAAGACCCGGATGGAACGGCTCGCGGTGGATCCGGCCGCCTTTGTCCGCCCCTCCCCCACCGCCGGGACGCTGGGCGGGGTGGCGAAGGCGACCCGGGAGTCCATCGTGGTGATGGAGGCGGCGGGGTACGACGTGGTGCTCGTGGAGACGGTGGGGGTCGGGCAGTCGGAGACGGCCGTGGCCAACATGGTGGACACGTTCCTGCTGCTGACCCTGGCCCGGACCGGCGATCAGTTGCAGGGCATCAAGAAGGGGGTCCTGGAGCTGGCGGACGCCATCGCGGTGAACAAGGCCGACGGTCCGCACGAGCGCGACGCCCGCTCGGCGGCGCGTGAACTGGCGGGCGCGCTGCGGCTGATGCACCCGGTGGACGCGGCCTGGACGCCTCCGGTGCTCACGTGCAGCGCCCGGGAGTCGACGGGGCTCGACACGCTGTGGGACCGGCTGGAGCAGCACCGTACGGTCCTGGAGTCCACCGGCCGGCTGGCCGCCAAGCGCCGGGACCAGCAGGTGGACTGGACCTGGTCCATGGTCCGCGACGAGCTGCTGGACAGCCTGCGCAACCATCCGGCGGTACGGAAGCTGGCGCCGGAGCTCGAACAGCGGGTCCGCGAGGGCACGTTGACGGCGACGTTGGCCGCCGAGGAGATCCTGCACGTGTTCCGGGGCGACGAGCCCGCCTGAGCCGTACGGCCACAGACCGATGGGCCCCTGGACGGAGGGGCCCATCGGCGTTTCCGGGGAGGCTTCCTGACCGTGCGTCAGGCGGCGACCGGGGGCACGCTCACGGTCGGTACGACGACGGGGGTGCCGTCGGAGGTGGCGGTGAGGATCTCCGCCTCGATTCCGTACAACTCCCGTACGAGGTCGGCGTCGACGATCTCGCGGGGCGGGCCGGAGGCGACGATCCGGCCGGCGCGCATGGCGACCAGGGTGTCGGCGTACCGGGCGGCCCCGGCCAGGTCGTGGACGACCATGACGATGGTCCGGCCCTGCGCCGCGACCTCGCGCACCAGGTCCAGCACCTCCACGGCGTGACCGATGTCCAGGGCGCTGGTCGGCTCGTCGAGCAGGACGATCGGGGTCTCCTGGGCCAGAGCCATGGCGAGCCAGCAGCGCTGGCGCTGGCCGCCGGAGAGCTGGTCGAGGCGACGGTCGGCCAGACCGGTCGTGCCGGTCGCCTCCAGGGCACGGGTCACCGCGTCCTCGTCCTCGTGCGACCACTGGCGGAACAGCCCCTGGTGCGGGTGGCGTCCGTACCGTACGAGCCCGGCGACGGTCACCGCCTCGGGGGCCTGCGGGGCCTGGGGCAGCAGGGCGATCCGGTGGGCGGCGTCCCGCTGGCGCAGCTCCCAGACATCGGCGTCACCGGCGAACACCTGGCCCGAGCGCGGCTGGTGCAGACGGGCGATGCAGCGGAGCAGGGTCGACTTCCCGCAGCCGTTGGGGCCGACGATCGCCACCACCTGTCCGGAGCCGACGGTCAGATCGACATGGTCCACGGCGGTATGACCGGCATATCCAGCGGTGAGCTGTTCAACACGGATGTCCACGAGGACCGGCCTTTCCGAAGAAATGGGGCATCACCTTGCCTGATGCCGCTAAAGTAAGGCTAACCTTAGCCCGCCGAGCGGTCGACGGTCGCCCTTGTGCTGCCGTTCGCCCCTCGTCGCTTCATGTCCCGTTGATTCCGGAGCCCTTGATGATCCTGCACCGCCGCCCCGTCCGCACCGCCTCCCGAAGAGCCGCACAGGCCGTCGCCACGCTCGGGGCCGCAGCCCTGCTCCTGACGGCCTGCGGCGGGAGCTCCGACTCCGGCAGCAGCAAGCCCTCCGGCGACAAGCCCGCCTCGGCGGACTCCTCCGCGTCCAAGACGCGCACCGTCAAGGACGCGACCGGCACGGCCGTGGAGATACCCGCCGAGCCGAAGCGCATCGTGACGCTCACCCAGGAGGACCTGGACGCGGTCCTCGCGCTGGACATCAAGCCGGTCGGCATCACCAACGGGCAGGGCCTGGACAAGCCGCCGGCCTACCTCGCGGACAAGGTCGAGGGCATCGACATCGTCGGCAACCTGCTCCAGCCGGTCATGGACAAGGTCGTCGCCGCCAAGCCCGACCTGATCCTCGCCGGTGACATGCAGGACGAGCAGGTGCTCAAGCAGCTCCGCGAGATCACCCCGGCCACGCTGGTGACGATGGCACCGGCCGACGACTGGAAGCTGTTCTTCCGCGGGGTCGGCAACGCCGTCAACAAGCTGGACGCGGCCAACAAGCTCATCACCGACCACGAGGCCGCCGCCAAGGCCGCCGGTGAGAAGCTCGGTAGGCACAAGGGCGCCGAGGTCTCCATCGTCCGCTGGAACCCGGACGGGCCGAGCTGGATGGAGAACAAGCAGTTCGCGAGCGGTGTCGCGCTGGAGATGGGGCTGAAGCGGCCCAAGTCCCAGAACAAGGACGGCAACGCGCACACGCCGTCGCTGAGCCTGGAGAAGATCAACGAGATCGACGGCGACTGGCTGTTCCTGTCGACGCTGACCTCCGACGGCGCCAAGGCGCTCAAGGACGTCCAGAACAAGCCGGCCTACAAGGAGCTGGGCGCCGTCAAGAACAAGCAGGTCGTGACGGTCGACGGCTCGGTGTGGTCCACCCGTGGCGGGCCGCTGGCGGCCGACGTGGTGATGGACGACTACATCAAGGCACTCTCCAAGTAGCGCTGCCCAAGCAGCAGGGGAGCGTTGCCCCGTGGCCCGGTCCGGAGACTCCGGACCGGGCCACGGGGCCGCCTGCGGGTAGGCCCCGGTCAGGCGGACGGGGTGACGGCTTCTCCGTGGGCCGCAGCGGCGGTCGCTCCGGCGGCAGTCCTGGCGGCGGCGAAGTCCGCGGCGGTCCACGCCATGCCCACCGCGCCGTCCAGCAGGGCCTGTTCGGCCACCGGAGAGACCGCCGCTTCGGCGAACTCGGGCTCGTGCGGGCCGCAGACACCTCCGCTGATGTCCAGCACCGGATGGATGGACGGCACCACGTGCGAGACGTTGCCCATGTCCGTGCAGGCGAAGGGCGGGCGCTCGACGGATTCGGCGCGGCCCAGCTCGCGGGCGTTGGCGGTCCAGAGCCGCAGCAGCTCCGGGTCGCCCCGGAAGTCGAGGTAGTCGGGCTCGGGGCGCTCCAGGGCCACTTCGCAGCCCGTGGCGAGCGCGCCGGCCCGGAAGCAGTCCTCGACGCGCTGCCGCAGCTCCCGCAGGTCCTCGGCGGCCAGCGCGCGGATCTCGTACGTGGCGGTGGCCCGGTCGGGTATCAGGTTGGGCCGGGTCCCGGCCGCCGTCGTGACGCCGTGCACCCGCCACTGGGGCGGGAGTTGCTGGCGCAGCAGCCCCAGGGCGACCTGGGCGACCGTGAGCGCGTCGGCGGCGTTGCGGCCCTCGTGCGGGTTGAGGCTGGGGTGGGCGGAGCGGCCGGTGAAGGTGACGTCGAGGGTGCCGAGGGCGAACGAGCGGAAGTCGGCGAGCTCGAAGGGGCAGGGGTGGACCATCATCGCGGCATCCACCCCGTCGAACGCTCCGGCCTCCAGAAGGAGCGCCTTGCCCGCGCCTCGCTCCTCGGCGGGTGTGCCGATCACCCGGACGGTCAGGCCGAGTTCATCGGCGTACGGGGCGAGGCCGAGCGCCGCGCCGACCCCGGCGGCGGCGATCAGGTTGTGGCCGCAGGCGTGGCCGAGGCCGGGCAGGGCGTCGTACTCGCAGGCGATCGCGACGGTGACGGGCCCCGAGCCGATCGTGGCCCGGAAGGCCGTCTCCAGGCCGTGGGCGGGTGCGGTGACCTCGAAGCCGTGGGCGGCCAGGAGTTCGGCACAGAGGGCGGCGGAGCGGTGCTCCTCGAAGGCGGTCTCCGGGTCGGCGTGGATGCGCCGGCTCAGGTCGAGCAGGGCCGCCGCGTTCTTCGCGACCGTGTCCTGGACGGCGGCCCTCAGGGCGCCGAGCCGCTCGCCGGCCACCCCCTCGGCCGGTGCGGTGGCGCGTTCGGTTCCGGGGACGGGCATGGGGCTCTCCTGGCGTTCCGGACCGCCCGGGGACGGTCGCCTGCACTGTCGGAAATAGGTTAACTTAGCCTTACCTAAGTGCGTACCGGGGAGCTGGTGGCCCGGTGTCCGTTGTCCTTCAGGGGAGTCGTCACACATATGCATGAGCGTCCGAACCGCCCGACCAGCTCTTCGGCAGCGCACCCCGGCAGCCCTCCTTCCCCGCCACTGCCCCTTCTGACCGCCCAGTCGGGCATCTACTACGCGCACCAACTGGCGCCGGACGGCACCGCGCTGAACACGGCCGACCGCGTGGAGATCGAGGGGCCGCTCGACGGGGACCTGTTCGCCGAGGCGGTCGTACGGACCGTGGGCGAGGCGGACACCCTGGCGCTGCGGCTCTCCGAGGCCGACGGCACTCCGGTGCAGCACGTCGTCCACGCCGAACCCGTCGTCCACCGGCTCGATCTGACGGAGGAACAGGCCGAGGCGTGGATACGGGAGGACCTGGCCCGTCCGGTGGACCTCACCTCCACCGGGGGTCTGATGACGCAGGCGCTGATCCGCGTCGGCGAGGACCGCCACTGGTGGTACCAGCGCGTCCACCACATAGCCGTCGACGCCTACGCCCTCTCCCTCATCGGCCGCCGGGTCGCCGAGCTCTACTCGGCGGCCGTCGCCCAGGAGCCCGCGCCCGAGGGCCGGTTCGCCCCGCTGAGCGAGCTGACCGGCGACGAGGCCGCGTATCTGTCCGGTGAGGAGTACGCCGAGGACCGCGCCTTCTGGGCGGAGCGCATGGCCGGGTACTCCCCCGAGGCCCCGCCCGTCCCCGCCGATGGTTCTGCCGACGACGGCCTCCTCCACCGGATCACCGACCTCCCCGCGACCACCCTGGACCGGCTCTCCCGGGCGGCGCGCGCCGCGAAGGCGACCTGGGCCGAACTCGTCGTCGCCGCCACCGCCGGTCATCTGCACCGGCTCACCGGCACCGAGGACGTGGTGCTGGGCCTGCCGCTGACCAACCGGCGCGGACCGGCCGCCCTGCGCACCCCGGCCATGACGGTGAACGTGCTGCCGCTGCGGATCGCCGTACGTCCGCAGGACACCGGGGCCGAGCTGCTGCGCCGGGTCGTGCTGGAGATCCGCGCGGTCCGCCGCCACCAGCGCTACCCGCAGGCCGACCTCCGCCGCGATCTGGCCCTGGAGTCGGCCGACGTGCCGCTGACGGGCCCGATGGTCAACATCAAGCCCTTCGACGGCTCCCTGGACTTCGCCGGGCTCCCCGGCACCGTGCGCAACCTCGCCGCAGGCCCCGTGGAGGGCCTCGCGGTCGGCGCGGCACCGGGCCCGGACGGCGGCCTGCGGCTCACGCTGGACGCCAACCCCGCCGCGTACGGCGAGGCCGCGCTCGCCGCCCACGAGGAGACCTGGCTGCGCTACCTGGACGGTCTGGCCGAGCTGTTGCTCACCGCCCCGGACCGGCCCGTCGCCACCCTGGACCTGCTCACCGACGACCAGCTCCGCGAGGCCACGGCGGGCCGCACCGAGCCGCCCGCCGCCCTGACCCTCCCCAGGTCGTTCACCGCGCAGGCCGCACTGACTCCCGACGCCGTCGCCGTACGCTCCACCCTCGCGGGCACGTTCCGGGGCGCCCGGGCGGCGGAGGGCTCCGAGCAGGCGGAAGGCTCCGGGGAGACGGAGGGCTCCGCGGAGGCGGAAGGTGCCGAGAAGGCCGCAGGCGCCGTCCTCACCTTCGCCGAGCTGGACGCCGCGTCCGACCGGCTGGCCCATCTGCTGGCCGGGACCGGTGGAGAGCCGGAGACCGGTGCCACGGTGGCGCTGGCGCTGCCCCGGACCGCCGACATGGTGGTGGCCCTGCTCGCCGTGCTCAAGGCGGGCCTGGTCTGCCAGCCGCTGGATCTCGGCCACCCCGCCGCCCGGACGCTGGCCGTCCTAGAGGACGCCCGGCCCCTCTGCGTCATCGGCACGGCCGCGACCCTGGCCGGGCTCCCCCCGCACGGTCTGGCCACTGTCGCACTCGACGAGCCCGCGACCGCCGCCGCACTCGCCGCCCGCCCCGACGGACCGCTTCCCACCGGGCCCGCGCTCGGTGACCCCGCCTATCTCATCCACACCTCCGGTTCCACCGGGCGCCCCAAGGGCGTCCTCGTCAGCCACGCCTCGCTGGCCAATCTCGGCGCGGGCCACCTCACCGACCACATCGCCCCGGCCGTCGCCCGCACCGGCCGGGACCGGCTCCGGGTCGCCCACAGCGCCTCGTTCGCCTTCGACGCGTCCTGGGACCCGCTGCTGTGGATGGTCCACGGCCATGAGCTGCACCTGCTGGACGACGCCGCCTACCGGGACCCCTCGGTCCTCAGCGCGTACGTCGACACCCACCGGGTCGACTATCTCGACATCACCCCCTCCTACGCCGAAGCGCTCATCGCCGAAGGCCTGCTGGACGAGGGGCGCCACCACCCCGCCCATCTGGTCGTCGGCGGCGAGACCGTGCCCCCGGCCCTGTGGGAGCGGCTGACCGCAGCCGAGGCCGTGCACCCGGTCAACCTCTACGGCCCGACCGAGACGACCGTCGACGCCTACTACTGGCTCCCCGGCGAGACCCCGGCCCGCCCCGACGGCCGGCCCGTGCGCGGCTCGCGTGTCTACGTCCTGGACTCCTCCCTCCGCCCCGTGCCCGCCGGGGTGACCGGTGAGCTCTACGTCTCCGGGTCCTGCCTGGCCCTCGGCTACCTCGGCCGCCCCGACCTGACGGCCGAGCGGTTCGTCGCCGACCCGTTCGGTGATCTGCACGGCACCCCCGGCGGCCGGATGTACCGCACCGGGGACCTCGTGCGCCGCCGCGAGGACCACACCCTGGAGTTCCTGGGCCGCAGCGACGACCAGGTGAAGATCCGCGGCTTCCGGATCGAGCTCGGCGAGATCCAGGCCCGGCTGGCCGCCCATCCGCAGGTCGCGGCGGCCGCCGTCATCGCCCGGGAGACCGGGCACGGCAAGCGCCTCCTCGCCTACGCGGTCCCGGCGAAGGACAGCGGAACACCCCCCACCCCCGACGCCCTCCGCGACCATCTGGCCGCCGCGCTGCCCGAGCACATGGTCCCCGCGACCGTGACGCTGCTCGACGCCCTCCCCCGTACCGCCAACGACAAGCTGGACCACCGCGCGCTGCCCGACCCCGAACCGCTCTCCCCTGCCATCGGGGCCGAGGCCGTCGGTGAGAGCGGCCCGCACACCGAGATCGTGCGGGGCCTCTACGCCGATGTCCTCGGTATCGCGGAGCCCCCGGCCGCCGAGGCCGGTTTCCTCGACCTCGGCGGGCACTCCCTGCTCGCCGCCCGGCTGGCCGCCCGGGTCCGCGAGCACTTCGGCGTCCCCTTCTCCATCGCCGATGTCTTCCGCCACTCCACCCCGGCGGCGCTCGCCGCACAGGTCCGCACCCGCAGCGGCGCGGCCACCGCGTCCGTCCCGCTCTCGCTCGTCCCCCGCACCGGTCCCCTGCCTCTCTCTCCGGCCCAGCAGCGGCTCTGGTTCCTCCACCGCCTCGAAGGCCCCAGCCCGACCTACAACATCCCGCTCGTCCTGAGTGTCACCGGCCCCCTCGACCGGGACGCGCTCCAGCTCGCCCTGCACGATCTGGTGGGCCGTCACGAGACACTGAGAACGGTATATCCGCCCACTGACAACGCGTCCGGAGCCGACGGCGACGGCACCCCTCACCAGGTGATTCTTCCCCCCGGCCACGAGGCGGCCCGCCCGGTGCTGCGCCTCGCGGAGCCCGGCAGCGACCTCACCGAGGCCGTGCGGTACTGCTTCGACCTGGCCGCCGAGCCCCCGCTGCGCACGGTCCTGTTCAGCGAGGAGCCCGGCCACCACACCCTGCTCCTGCTGCTCCACCACATCGCGGGCGACGGCGCGTCCACCACGCCCCTGGCCCGGGACCTCGCCACGGCCTACACCGCCCGCCTCGCGGGCCGCGCCCCGGAGTTCACGCCGCTGGACGGCCAGTACGTCGACCACGCCGCCCGGCTCCAGGAGGTCCTGGGCACCCCCGCCGAGCCGACCCCGCTCGCCGAGGCCCAGCTCGCCCACTGGCGCGAGGCGCTGGCCGGGCTGCCCGACCAGCTGGAGCTGCCCACCGACCGGCCCCGGCCGCCCGTCGCCACCTCGGCCGGTGACACCGTGCCGTTCGCCCTGGACGCGGCCACCCACGAGGCGCTGCGCCGACTGGCCCGGTCGCACGGCGCGACGGTCTTCATGACCGTGCAGGCGGGCCTCGCCGCCCTGCTGACCCGGCACGGCTGCGGCACCGACATCCCGCTCGGCACCCCCGTGGCGGGCCGCGACGACGACACCACGGCCGGGCTCGTCGGCTTCTTCACCAACACCGTGGTCCTGCGCACCGACACCTCCGGCGACCCCGGATTCGGCGCCCTGCTGGACCGCGTGCGGGCCACCACGCTCGCCGCCTACGAGCACGACGCGCTCCCCTTCGACCACCTGGTGGAGGCGCTGAACCCGCCGCGCTCGCTGGCCCGGCACCCGCTGTTCCAGGTGATGCTGGCCTGGCAGTCGATCGCGGACGGGCCCGCCGCCTTCGGCCCGGACGCCACCGCGCGGCTCGCCGCCGTACCGTCCGGCACCGCCAAGTTCGACCTGACGCTCAACGCGGGCGAGCTGGCCGAGGGCGGGATCGCCGGGTTCCTGGAGTTCCGCACGGACCTCTTCGACCGGGCGAGCGCCCAGGCGCTCGCGGACCGGCTGGCCCGGCTGCTGACCGCCGCTGCCGCACAGCCCAAGACCCCGGTGGGACTGCTGCCCGTGCTCGGCGAGGACGAGGTGCACCGCGCCCTGGTCGAGGCCAACGGCGTGCCCGCCGACCGCCCGGTGCCGCTCACGCTCGCGGAGGTCTACGAGGTGGCGGCGCGCCGTCACCCGGAGCGCGTGGCCGTGAGCTGTGCGGGCGAGTCGCTGACGTACGCTCAGCTCTCCTCCCGCGCCCAGTCGTTGGCGCGGCTGCTCGCGGCCCGGGACATCGGGCCCGGCTCCATCGTGGCCCTCGCGCTGCCGCGTTCGCTGGATCTGGTGGCGGGGCTGCTCGCGGTTTCGCTGTCGGGGGCCGCCTACCTGCCGATGGACCCGGACTACCCGGCGGACCGGCTCGCGTACATGCTGGACGACGCCCGTCCGGCCGCGCTGATCACGGACGCGGCGACGGCGGACCGGCTGCCCGCGCACGAGCTGCCGCTGATCACGGTGGACGAGGCGGCGGGCTTCCCGGACGGACCGCTCAGCCAGTCGGACCGGACGCGGCCGCTGAGCCCGCAGGACCCGGCGTACGTCATCTACACCTCGGGATCGACCGGCCGCCCCAAGGGAGTTGTCGTCACGCAGCACAATGTGACGCGGCTGATGACGGCGACCGAGCACTGGTTCGCGTTCGGTCCGGACGACGTGTGGACGCTGTTCCACTCCTACGCCTTCGACTTCTCGGTGTGGGAGCTGTGGGGCGCGCTGCTGTACGGCGGCAAGGTCGTCGTCGTACCGCATCTGACGAGCCGTGACCCCCAGGCGTTCCTGCGGCTGTTGGCCGACGAGCGGGTCACCGTCCTCAACCAGACGCCGTCCGCGTTCTACCAGCTGGCCGCCGCCGACCGGGAGGCCCCGGGGCACAACCTGGCGCTGCGGTATGTGGTGTTCGGCGGGGAGGCGCTGGAGCTGGGACGGCTGGCGGACTGGTACGCGCGCCACCGGGAGAACGCGCCGACGCTGGTCAACATGTACGGCATCACCGAGACCACCGTCCATGTCTCCTATCTCGCGCTCGACCGGGAGACGGCCGCATCCGCCGTCTCCAGCACCATCGGCGTCAACATCCCCGATCTGCGCGTCTATGTGCTGGACGACCGGCTCCAGCCGGTGCCGCCCGGGGTCACCGGCGAGATGTACGTGGCCGGGCAGGGGGTGGCCCTCGGCTATCTGGGCCGCCCGGACCTGACGGCGGGGCGCTTCGTCGCCGATCCGTTCGCGCATCTCTTCGGGGAGAGGGGGACCCGGATGTACCGTTCGGGCGACCTCGCCCGGCGGCGTACGGACGGGGCGCTGGAGTACTTCGGGCGTGGCGACCAGCAGGTCAAGATCCGTGGGTTCCGCATCGAACTCGGCGAGATCGAGGCGGTGTTGGCCGGTCATCCGGAGGTCGCGGATGTGGCGGTCGTCGTCCGGGAGGACGTGCCCGGCGACAAGCGGCTGGTCGGTTACGTCGTTCCCGCGCCCGGCACCGACCCGGTCCCGGTCGAGCTGCGTGAGCACGCGGCGGGGAGTCTGCCGGTGCACATGGTGCCCTCGGCCGTGGTGGTGCTGGACCGGCTGCCGCTGACCGGCAACGGCAAGCTGGACCGCAAGGCGCTGCCCGCACCGGGTGTTCCGGTCAGCGGTGGCGGCCGGGCGCCGCGCACGGTCCGCGAGGAGCAGCTCTGCTCGATCTTCGCGGAGGTGCTGGGGCTGCCGTCGGCCGGGGTGGAGGACAACTTCTTCGACCTGGGCGGCCATTCGCTGCTCGCGGTACGTCTCGCGGGGCGGATCAAGTCCGCGTTCGGCATCGAGGTGTCGATCGGTACGGTCTTCCAGGCGCCGACCCCGGCCGCCCTGGACGCGGCGCTGGACGTCTCGCGCGAGGAGGACCCGCTGGATGTGCTGCTGCCTCTGCGCCCGGCCCGCCCCGGCGACCGCTCACCCGTGCACTGCGTCCACCCGGCGGGCGGTCTGAGCTGGTGCTACGCGGGGCTGATCCGCCACCTCCCGGCCGATGTGCCGATCTACGGGCTCCAGGCCCAGGGCGTCGGCGGGGCGACGGCGGACGAGCCGCTGCCCGCCACGCTGGAGGAGCTGGCCGCCCACTACGCCTCCCGCATCCGCGAGGTCCAGCCGGAGGGACCCTACCGGCTGCTCGGCTGGTCGACCGGCGGGATCATCGCCCATGCCATCGCGGCGGTGCTCCAAGAGGCGGGCCACGAGGTCGAGTTGCTGGCGATCCTCGACGCCTACCCCGCTGAGGGCTTCCGTGGCCTGCCGGTGCCCGACCTCGCCGAAGCGCTCGAATCACTGCTCACCATGGGCGGTTACGGCCCCGAGAGCCTTGGTGAGAAGGAGCTGACCACGGCGAACGTGGTGGAGGTGCTGCGCCGCGAGGGCTCCCCGCTGGCCGCGCTCTCCGCCGCGAAGATCGAAGCGCTCGGCGAGGTGTACCTCAACACCAACGACCTCGTACGGGCCTACGACCACCGGGTGTTCCGGGGCGATGTGCTGTTCTTCCGGGCCACGGTGGACACCATCGACGACACCCTGACGCCGGAGACCTGGACCCCGTACGTGAGCGGGCGCATCGACAACACGAACGTGGCCTGCTCGCACAAGGACATGACCCTGCCCGAACCGATCGCGCACATCGCGCGCGTGGTCGCCGACCGACTCACCGAGCTGGAGAAGTGACACCGATGAGTGACGCACCCGCCAACCCCTTCGATACGGACGGGGAGTTCCTCGTCCTGACCAACGACGAGGGGCAGCACTCGCTGTGGCCGCTCTTCGCGGCGGTCCCCGCGGGCTGGTCGACGGCTCACGGCCCGTGTGCCCGGCAGGAGGCGCTGGACTGGATCAACGCCCACTGGGCCGGCCCCGTCGCCACCACCGCCCGGTGAGCGGGCTGCTGATCCGGCCCCGGATACGTCCCCGGGTCGCCGTCGTCCTCGTCTACACGGCCGCGATGTGCATGAACGGCCTGGACTCGACGATCGTGAACCCGGCGCTCTACACGATCGCGGGCGACTTCGGCCGACCGCTGTCGGCGGCCAACACCGTCGAGACGGCCTTCCTGGTCGCGCTCGCGGTGGGGCTGCCGGTGGCGGGGTGGCTGGGCGACCGGTTCGGGACGAAGCGGATCTTCCTCGGCGCGCTGACCGCGTTCACGATCGCCTCGGCGGTCTGCGGGCTCGCCCCGGACCTCAACACGCTGGTGGTGGCCCGGGCCGTACAGGGCCTGGCCGGTGGGCTGTTGACGCCGGTCGGGATGACGCTGCTGTTCCGGGCGTTCCCGCCGCACGAGCGGATGAAGCTGGCCAAGGTGCTGATCGTGCCGACGGCCCTGATGCCCGCGCTGGGTCCGCCGCTGGGCGGGCTGCTCACCGAACACCTCTCCTGGCACTGGCTGTTCTTCGTGAACGTGCCGATCGGCACGGCGGCGATCCTGCTGGGCATCTTCGGTCTGCGCGAGCATGTCGAGGGCCCCGAGGGGAAGTTCGACACGGTCGGCTTCTGGCTGGCCACTCCGGCGCTGGGTCTGCTGACGTACGCGCTCGGCTTCGGCCCCTCCCAGGGCTGGACCCGGCCCGCGGTGGCCGTCTGCGCGGCCCTGGGCGCCGTGCTGCTGGTGGCGGCCGTCCTGCACCAGGTGCGGGCAAAGACACCGCTGTTGAAGCTGCGGCTGCTGGCCGACCGGGTGTACGGGTCGGCGTCCGCACTGGCCGGGGTGACGGCGGCCGGGCTGATGGGCGTGCTGTTCGTCTTCCCGCTGCTCTACCAGGCGAGCCTGGGCGCATCGGCGCTGGACGCCGGGCTGAGCGTCTTCCCGGAGGCGGTCGGGCTGATGCTGGCCTCGCAGGTGGTGGACCGGCTGCTCCCCCGGCTCGGCCCCCGGCTGCTGACCGTACCGGCCCTGCTGGTCGCGGCGGCGGTCTTCGCGACGCTCGCGATCCCGGGGGTGGCGGAGAACGCGTGGAGCGTGCGCGGGCTGATGTTCCTGATCGGTCTGGTGCTCGGTACGGCGGTGCTCACCGTGCAGATCTCCGGGTTCGAGTCGATCGGGCCCGCCGACATGGGCCAGGCGATGGGCCTGTTCCAGATCGTCCGCACGCTCGGCGGCGCGCTGGGCATCGCCGCCTGTGCGGCGGTGATCGGAGGCGGCCATGTGACGGAGGCCGCCGCCGACCCGGGCCCGTACCGTACGGCGGTCTGGGTGACGGCCGCGCTCGTCGCGGCCGGGGCGGTGCTCGCGCTGCGGCTGCCGCGCGAGGCCCCGCAGCCGCCGCCCTTCGACGACGAGGACGCGCCGCCGCCGGGTGAGGACCGGGCGACGGACGGGGCTCCGGCCGTCAAGGGCTGAGGGCACGGGACTCTCAAGGCCTGAGGGCACAAGGCTCTCAAGGGCTGAGAACACACAGGAGAGGGGCGGGGCGGCATCCGGAGGGGGGATGCCGCCCCGCCCCTTCGTGTTCGTTACGGGAGCGGGGTTACGGGAGCGGCTCAGCGGCCGCCGAGCAGGGCCGCCAGGCCGTCCGCGAGGCCGCCGCGCCAACAGGCGTAGTCGTGGCCGCCGTTGAACTCCCGGTAACGCACGTCGTAGCCGCGGGCCCGCAGGATGTTGCGGAAGCGGCGGTTCTCCTCCAGCAGCATCCACTCCTGTCGGCCGACCTCCAGATGGAGGGTGACCGGCCTGCGCTCCGCCCAGGCGTACTGCCCGGTGAGCCATTCGCCCTCGCGGTCGTCGTCGGGCCACCAGAAGGAGCCGGACTGGGAGAGGGCGAGGCCGAAGCGGTCGGACCGCCGGAAGGCGGCGAAGGCGGCGGTGAGGCCGCCCGCGCTCTGCCCGGCGACGACCGTACGGGCCGCGTCGGCCCCGGCCCCGTACGCCTGCTCCACCCAGGGCAGCAGGGTGTCGGCCATCCAGTCGACGAACGGGCCGCTGCACGCGAGGTCCTCCATGCGGCGGCCCATCGTGTCGACCAAGACCGCCACGGTGGGCGGGAGTTCGCCGTCCGCGTGCAGGTTGTCGAAGATGTCCCCGACGCCGAGCACCGGCCCCCACATCTCGCCGTCCAGGAGCACCGCGAGCGCGTACGGGCCGCCGTCCGGGCGGTGCCCCGGCGGGAGGTGGACCATGACCCGGCGGCCGTCCACCTCCGCGTCGAACGTCCGGCCCCGGGCCACGTCGTCGCGGCGGTGGGCGCGCGACTGGTCGGGGGCTTCGGGCAGTTCGAGTACGGAGGCGGGGTTGCGGCCGTCACGGGAGGGCAGCGGGGCCCCGGTGTTGAGCGGGTCGGGCTCCGCGTGGTCGAGGACCCGGCGCCAGGAGGGGCGGTCGGCGCGCAGGGCGTCCTCGCGGGTGCCACAGGTGGCGTGGAACTGGTAGGAGGCGCGGTGGTCGGTGCGCAGCCGGTGGCTGATGGCCCAGACCCCGGTGCCCGCCACCCGTTCCATCAGGTGCGGGGCGAGGTCTCCGGCGTGCCGGTCCTTGTCGGTGACGGTGTGGACCAGGGCCAGGACGTGGGTGGCGGGGCGCGCGGGGTCCTCGCGGCGGACGAAGGTGACCAGCCGGTGGCCGGGGTCGCCCTCGGGGTCGGGTTCGACGAGCGGGGCGCCGGTTTCGGAGACGTACCGCCAGAAGATCTCCTCGGCGTCGGGCTTGCCCGCGGTGACGTCCTCAAGGAGCTTACGCAGCAGGGGGCTTCGCACGGTGGACACCTCGGTTCGGCTCGGTCCCGCGGGGGCGGGAGGGGCGGGCGGGTTGCGGCGCGGTGGGTAGGTCATGTGCGGGCCGCCTTTCAGACGCGGGTGGCGGCGGAGCGGCCGAGGAGCACCCAGAGGAGGAACGGGCCGCCGAGGACGGTGGTGACGATGCCGACGGGGAGTTCGACGCCGTCGAAGACGATCCGGCCGAGGGTGTCGGCGACGACGACGAGGACGGCCCCGGTGAGCATCGAGCCGACCAGCGGGACCCGCAGCGGGCCGGCGAGCCGGGAGGCGATGACGGGGGCGGCGAGCGCGACGAAGCCGACCGGTCCGCAGATGCCGACCGCGAGCCCGGCGAGGCCGACGGCCAGCAGCAGGGCGAGGGTGCGGACCCGGCCGGGGGCGGAGCCGAGGGAGGAGGCGGTCGCGTCGTCGAAGCGCAGGACGCCCAGGTGGCGGGCGACGACGAGGCTCGCGGGGACGAGGACCGCGAGGCCGATGAGGACGGGGACGGCGACGGAGTAGCTGCGTCCGTTGAGGCTGCCGGAGGTCCACACGTACAGCGAGCTGGCCGAACTCAGCGAGCGGCGGGAGAGCACGACCTGGGTGATGGCGGAGGCCAGGGCGGACATCGCGAGGCCGACGACGAGGACGCGGTAGCCGCGCTGGCCGAGGCCGCCGGAGACGGTGGTGACGACGATGACGGCGACCAGGGCGCCGATCGGACCGGCCCACCAGGCGCCGAACGTGCCGGAGGCGCTGAGGGTGACGGAGAGCAGGACGGCGGCGGTGGCCCCGTCGTTGACGCCGAGGAGTTCGGGGGTGGCGAGGCGGTTGCGGGCCAGGGTCTGGGTGAGGCAGCCCGCGAGGCCGAGGGCGGCGCCCGCGGTGAGTCCGGCGACGATGCGGCCGAGGCGGAAGTTCTGGACGAGCAGGACGTCGAAGTGGTCGCCCTGGCCGAGGACCGCGCGGAAGGTACGGGCGACGCCCATGTCGCTCTGGCCCGCGTAGGCGGAGAGGACGACGGCGGCCAGGAGGGCGGCGGCGAGCGCGATGGCGGCCAGGGCCGCGCGCCGGGTGACCAGCAGGGAGAGGGGGCCCCGGCGCACAACGAGGGTGTCGGGCGGGCGCACGCGTACGGCCTTGGGCTTACGGCCCTTCGGGCGGGGCAGGGCGAGCTTGAAGCGGCGGGGGCGGTCGGGGGCGCGCTCCTCGGTGGCCGGTTCCGTCATGCCCATCGAGGCCAGCTGCTTGGAGCGGACGATGGCGATGAGGACGGGGGCGCCGATGAGGGCGACGATGACGGAGACGGGCGCTTCGAAGGGCCGGGAGACCACGCGGGCGGCGACGTCGGAGACGGCCAGGACGCAGGCGCCGATGAGTCCGGCGAGCAGGAGGCGGGCGGCCAGCCGGGTGCCCGCGATGGCCCGGGCGAGGAATCCGGCGAGCAGACCGAGGAAGGAGATGGGCCCGGCGAGCGCGACGGCGGAGGCCGTGAGGAGGGTGACGCCGATGGCGACGACCGTACGGATGACGGGCGGCCGGTGACCAAGGCTGCGGGCCAGGTCGTCGCCGAGCGCGAGCGCGGAGAGCGGGCGGGCGACCAGCAGGGCGACGAGGAAGCCGACGGCGAGGACGGGGGCCAGGCGGCCGAGTTCGCCGAAGCCCTCGACTCCGGCGAGGGAGCCGAGGACCCAGAAGCGGAACCGGTCGTAGGTCTCGGCGGAGTTGACGACGATCACGCTGGTGAGCCCGCCGAAGGTGGCGCCGAGCGCCGCTCCGGCGAGGACGAGCCGCATGGGGGAGCCGCCGCCGCGCCGCCCGGATATGAGGAGGACCAGACCGCTGGCGACCACCGCGCCGACGAAGGCGCAGACCAGGTAGGCGTAACCGGAATCGAAGCCGAGGAGTGCGATGCCCGCGACGACACCGAGCGAGGCGCCCGCGTTCACGCCGAGCAGACCGGTCTCGGCGAGCGGGTTGCGGGTGACCGCCTGGAGCAGGCATCCGGCGACACCGAGGGCCGCGCCGACGAGCAGCGCGGTGAGGGTGCGCGGCAGGCGCAGATCGCCGACGACCAGGGAGAGGCGGGCGTTGTCGCGGGCCCCGTCCCGGTTGAGCAGGTAGTCGAGCACCCCGCCGACGCCGACCTCGCCCGCGCCTATGGAGAGCGAGAGGCCGCTCAGCAGCAGGACGGCGGCGGTGAGACCGGCCACGGCGAGCACCACGGCGCGGCGCCCGGTGGAGGGCGCGCCCGCCTCCTTGCCGGGGTCCGCCCCCGTGCCGGGTCCGGAGCCGGGTCCCGAAGCGGCTTTCTCCGCTCCGGCGGGCGGTGTCTTCGCCCCCTGTTCCGTCTCCCCTCCGTCCAACTGGGCCGTCGAAGAGTCATGTTCGGGAGCCGAGGCCGTGGTCCCCGTGCGCGGCGTTTGCATAAGGTGAGGCTAACCTAACCGTATAGAGACAGTTCGACACCCTTCTGGGCGGTCGAATCGATTTAGGTTACCCTTACCTAACACCCAGGGGGAGGTTGCTCATGCCTGAGCACATACCGGGCAGAAGCGGCGAGTTCGAGGGCCGTACGGCCCTGGTGACCGGTGCCGGACAAGGCATCGGAGCCGCTGTCGCCGAACTGCTCGCCGACCTCGGCGCCCAGGTGGCGGCCACCGACCGCGCCGGGCACACCATCGAGGCGCTGGCCGCCGACTGGCCCCGCCGACAGGAGAAACTGCCGGCGGGCGAGCGTTCGGCGGGCTGCCTGGATCCATATGTGATGGACGTCACGGACCGCACCGCGGTCGAGGAGACCGTGGCCCGCATCGAACGTGAACTCGGCCCCGTGGACGTGCTGGTGAACGTCGCGGGCATCCTGCGCACGGGCGCGGCGACCGAACTCTCCGCACAGGACTGGGCGGACACCTTCGCGGTGAACACCACCGGCGTCTTCCACCTCTCGCAGACGCTCGCCCCGCTCATGGCCGCCCGGAAGTCCGGCTGCATCGTCACCGTCGGCTCCAACGCCGCCGGGATCCCGCGCACCGGCATGGCCGCCTACGCCGCCTCCAAGGCGGCCGCCGCCATGTTCACCAAGTGTCTGGGCCTCGAACTCGCCCGCAGCGGCGTACGCTGCAACGTCGTCGCCCCCGGCTCCACCGACACCGCGATGCAGCGCGCTCTGTGGACCGACCCGGGCGCCGAACAGCGCGTGATCGACGGGGACTCGCCGACGTACCGCACCGGCATCCCGCTGGGCCGGATCGCCGAACCCTCCGACATCGCCGACGCGGTGGCGTTCCTCGCCTCGGACCGCGCCCGCCACATCACGCTCCAGGAGCTGTACGTCGACGGCGGCGCGACCCTGCGCTGACCGGCGGCCCCGCACGACTCCCCCCGTACCGCTTCACCCCTCCCTCCCATCCAGCCCCCCGCACCCGCTGACGGGACCATCGAGAATGGAGTGCCCGTGTCGACGGCATCCCAGGTCGCCACGCACGTATCCCCGGCCGATCCGGCCCACCCCTCCGTAGGAGCGGCCACCTCGCTCCTGGACGCCTACACACCGGGCGACCACTTCCTCGCCACGCCCGCACGCACCCTGCTCGCACACGGACCGGCACGCCAAGTGCCCCACGACGAGAGACCGCTGACCCAGCGGGTGGACGCCACCCTGGCCGAGGCCGTCGCCGCCGGGCAGGAGACGCCCGTCGTGATCGGTGCCATCCCGTTCGACCACACGGCCCCGGCCGCCCTCACCGTCCCCGCCTCGGTGCGCACCGCCCCGCCGCTCGCCTCCGACCCGCTCATCGCCCTGCCCGCGGGCCTCTCCGCCACCACGGACTGGCAGATCCGGCCGGTCCCCGAGCCCGAGGTCTACGGGGCGGGCGTCGCCTCCGCCGTGGCCCGGATGTGGCGCGGCGAGTTCAGCAAGGTGGTGCTGGCCCGCACCCTGGAGCTCACCTCCGACGCCCCGCTCGACCTGCCCGCGATGCTCCAGCGCCTGGCCCGCCGCGACCCCTCCGGCTACACCTTCGCCCTGCCGACCGGCCCCGGCCGCACCCTGATCGGCGCCAGCCCCGAACTGCTCGTCTCCCGTCAGGGCAAGCAGGTCGTCGCCAACCCGCTCGCCGGGTCGACCCCGCGCAGCGAGGACCTGGCCGAGGACGTCCGCCGGGCCGCGACGCTGCTGGAGTCCGCCAAGGACCTCCACGAGCACGCCGTCGTCGTGGACGCCGTCCACCAGGCGCTCGCCCCGCACTGCACCGAGCTGACCGTCCCGGCCCGGCCGACGCTGATCCGCACCGCCACCATGTGGCACCTGTCCACCACCGTGACCGGCACCCTCGCCTCCCCCGACACCTCGGCGCTGGAGCTCGCGATCGCGCTGCACCCGACGCCCGCCGTATGCGGTACGCCGACTCAGACGGCCCGTCAGATCATCTCGGAGACCGAGCCGTTCGACCGCGGCTTCTTCACCGGCGTCGTCGGCTGGGGGAACGCCGACGGCGACGGCGAATGGGTCGTCACCATCCGCTGCGCCGAGGCCGAGGAGCGCACGCTGCGCCTCTACGCCGGAGCGGGCATCGTCGCCGCCTCCGAGCCCGAGGCGGAGACCGCCGAGACCGCGGCCAAGTTCCGCACCTTCCTCAGCGCTGTGGGAGCCGAGCTGTGAGTACGCAAGCGGCGCCGGCCTGGCCCGCCGAGTTCGCCGAGAAGTACCGGGCGGCGGGCTGGTGGCGCGGGGAGACCTTCGGCGAGATGCTGCGGCAGCGCGCCGAGGAGCACCCGGACCGGATCGCGATCGTCGACCCGGTGGCCGGGAGCCGGTGGACCTACGCCGATCTCGACCGGCGGGCCGACCGGCTGGCGGCGGGCTTCCTGGCCCGGGGCATCGCCAAGGACGACAAGGTGGTGGTGCAACTCCCCAACATCGCCGAGTTCTTCGAGGTGATCTTCGCGCTGTTCCGGATCGGCGCGCTGCCCGTCTTCGCGCTGCCCGCCCACCGCGAGACCGAGATCGCCTACTTCTGCGAGTTCACCGAGGCGGTCGCCTACGTCATCGCCGCCGAGCACGGCGGCTACGACTACCGCGAGCTCGCGGTGAAGACCCGCGCCCAAGTGCCGACGCTGAAGCATGTGTTCGTCGCCCAGGGGGACCCGGGCGAGTTCGAGGCGCTGGCCGAGGTGGCCGAGGAGCCGGTCGGCTACGGCGGGCCGCGACCGGACGACCTCGCCTTCCTCCAGCTCTCCGGCGGCAGCACCGGCGTACCGAAACTGATCCCGCGCACCCACGACGACTACATCTACTCGCTGTGGGGCTCCAACGAGATCTGCGGGGTCGACGCCGACACCGTCTATCTGTGCGTGCTGCCCGCCGCGCACAACTTCCCGCTCTCCTCCCCCGGTTCGCTCGGCACGCTGTACGCCGGTGGGCGCGTGGTCCTGTGCCCGCAGCCCGCGCCCGAGGTGGCCTTCCCGCTGATCGAGCGCGAGGGCGTGACCATCACCGGACTGGTGCCGCCGCTGGCCCTGCTGTGGACCGAGGCGGCGCCCGGCACCGCGCACGACCTCAGCAGCCTGGACGTGCTGCTCGTGGGCGGCGCCAAGTTCAGCGAGGAGGCCGCCCGCCGGGTGCGCCCCGCGCTCGGCTGCACGCTCCAGCAGGTCTTCGGGATGGCCGAGGGGCTGGTCAACTACACACGTCTCGACGACCCGGTCGAGACCATCGTCACCACCCAGGGCCGGCCCATCTCGCCGGACGACGAGATCCTGGTCGTCGACGACGAGGACCGGGAGGTGGCGCCCGGTGAGACGGGCCACCTGCTGACCCGGGGCCCGTACACGATCCGCGGCTACTGGAACGCCCCCGAGCACAACGCCCGTTCCTTCACCGAGGACGGCTTCTACCGGACCGGTGACGTCGTACGGGTCACGGAGAGCGGCCACATCGTCGTGGAGGGGCGCGCCAAGGACCAGATCAACCGGGGCGGTGAGAAGATCGCCGCCGAGGAGGTGGAGAACCACATCCTCGCCCACCCGGCCGTGCACGACGCCAACGTGGTGGCCGAACCGGACCCGTACCTGGGCGAACGCGTCTGCGCGTACGTGATCCTGCGCCCGGGCGCCGGTCCGCTGAAGGCGGTGGCCGTCAAGCGGTTCGTACGCGAACGGGGCCTGGCCGCCTACAAGGTGCCGGACCGGGTCGAGTTCGTGGACGCGTTCCCGCAGACGGGGGTCGGCAAGGTCTCCAAGAAGGACCTGCGCAACGCCGCCGCCCGCACGGCCACGCCCGCTCCCGCCGCCTCCTCCCTCTGACGTCCCCGCCGAACCTCCCCGCAACTCCGAACGGAACCCTCTCCACCATGGCCCTGCCCGCCATCACCCCCTACCCCATGCCGGCCGCCGACGAGCTGCCCGCCAACCGGGTCGACTGGACCGTCGACCCGGCGCGTGCGGTGCTGCTCGTCCACGACCTGCAGAACTACTTCCTGTCGGCGTACGACCGGCAGGCCGCGCCCGTGCCCGAACTCCTGTCGCATGTGGCCCAGTTGAAGAAGGAGGCGGCGCGCCTGGGCGTACCGGTCCTCTACACCGCCCAGCCCGGCGGCCAGAGCGCCGAGGAGCGCGGTCTCCAGCAGGACTTCTGGGGACCCGGTCTGCCCGCCGACGAGCAGGCGGCGGCCATCGCGGACGAGGTCGCGCCCGACGCGGGCGACACCGTCATCACCAAGTGGAAGTACAGCGGTTTCGTCCGCACCGATCTGCTGGAGCGGCTGCGCGAACAGGGCCGCGACCAGATCGTCCTCACCGGCGTCTACGCCCACATCGGCGTCCTGATGACCGCGTGCGACGCCTGGATGCAGGACATCCAGGCGTTCGTGGTGGCCGACGCGGTGGCGGACTTCTCGGCCGACGACCACGCGATGGCACTGCGCTGGGCGGCCGGCAAGTGCGCCGTCGTCACCACCGCCCGAGCCGTCTTCGAAGGGAAGTGACCGCTGTGGCTCTGACGCTCGAACAGCTGCGCGCCGATGTCGCCGACATCCTCGGCGAGGAACCGGAGGAGATCCCGCTCGACGAGAACCTCGTCGACTACGGGCTCGACTCCGTCCGTCTGATGTCCCTGGCGGCGGCCTGGCGCCGTGACCACGGGATCGAGGTGGCCTTCGCCGACCTCGCCGAGAAGCCGGCCCTGGAGGCCTGGGCACCGCTGCTCGGCGCGACCGGCTGAGCAGGCGGCGACGAGCAGTTCTTCCGAGGGTGGTGCGGACCCGGCAGTACCGGGTCCGCACCACCCTCGGCGCGTTTCCCCGGTGAACAGCGCCATTCTCCCGGCGAACAGCACCATTCTCCCGATGAACAGACCGCTCCCTCGATGAACAGTGCTACAGTGCGAAGAGCACACGTGGATGCCCCTTCGTCGGGCACCGGTGCTGGTTTCTCTCTCCCGCTGTGGCGCCCGTCCTTTCCGACCGGCGATCCGGCTTTCTCTCCCAGCGTTCTCGCTGGCTCTCCTTCCGGCCCCGGGCTTGCGTGCCCCGGTGCGGGCGTGACGATGCCGCCCCTCCGTACGCCGGTCCCCGATTTCGCCATGTCCGCGAAAGGACTTCCCAATCGTGATGTCAAGCCGCAGCCGTGACGGGAGGTGAACCTTGGTAGCGCTGTCCGTCACGGATCATGGCCCACAGGACG
>NZ_JBHYVE010000043.1:40538-50228 GCF_042750035.1 Streptomyces sp. NPDC059452 | reverse complement strand
GCCTGTGGTGGGGTGGTTTTGGGGCGGGGGGGGGGCGGGGGGGGGGGTGCGGGGGGGTGGTCGGGGGGGCCGGGGCGGCCCTCCCTCGCGGGGCCCCCCCCCCGCTTCCGCGCGTACGTCTGGGAGCGCTCCCAATACACTGCCCGTACGCTCGTCGGGGTGATCGATCCAGGACTTGGATTGACTGTACGGCTGTGAGAAATTGACCGGGAACGGGGAGGCAGCCATGGCGGCAGCGCGAGTACGGAACGGCGGGCGGCCCACGCTCGAAGAGGTCGCGGCCCGCGCCGGGGTCGGCCGTGGCACCGCCTCCCGGGTCATCAACGGCTCGCCCCGGGTCAGCGAGGCGACCCGCGAGGCGGTCGAGGCGGCCGTCGCCGAACTGGGGTACGTCCCCAACCGCGCCGCCCGCGCCCTCGCGGGCAACCGCACCGACGCCATCGCCCTCGTGGTGCCCGAGCCGGAGACCCGTTTCTTCGCGGAGCCGTACTTCTCCGCGATAGTGCGAGGCGTGGGCGCGGCCCTGGCGGACACCGACATGCAACTCCTCCTCACCCTCGCGGGCAACGACCGCGAGCGCCGCAGACTGGCCCAGTACCTGACCGCGCACCGGGTCGACGGGGTCCTCCTGGTCGCGGTCCACGCGGACGACCCGCTGCCGGAGCTGCTGGAACAGCTCGGCATGCCGTGCGTGATCAGCGGCGCCCGGCACGCGGCCGAACCGCTGGCCTCGGTCGACTCGGACAACTTCGGGGGCGCGCGGGCGGCCGTCGACCACCTCATCTCCCGGGGCCGCCGCCGCATCGCCACGATCACCGGCCGCCTGGAGGTCTACGGGGCCCAGCGCCGCCTGGACGGCTACCGCACCGCCCTCGCCGCCGCGGGCCTGCCCCCGGACGAACGCCTCATCGCCCCCGCCGACTTCACGGAGGAGGGCGGCGCGCAGGCCATGCGCGAACTCCTGGCCCGCCGCCCCGACCTGGACGCGGTCTTCGCGGCCTCCGACGTGATGGCGGCGGGCGCCCGCCAGGTCCTCCGCGAGGCGGACCGCCGCATCCCCGAGGACGTGGCCCTGATCGGCTTCGACGACTCGGTGGTCGCCCGCCACATGCACCCGCCCCTCACCAGCGTGCGCCAGCCCATCGAGGAGATGGGCCGCCGCATGACCCAGCTCCTCCTGGAGGAGATCGCGGGGCGCGCGGGGGAGGAGCGGCCTACGGTGGTGCTGCCGACGGAGCTGGTGGTGCGGGACTCGTCGTGACGGGGGCGGGGCGGGGCCGGGCTGCCTGCTCGGCAATCGGCTTCTTTGCCGAGACTTCAGGTCTGAGAGCATGCGCCTATGGGTAACGGGACTGAGAGCCCAGGAAGGGCAAACCGCCTCTGACGTCGCAGGTCAGGAAGAGTCTTCCTCGCCCGGGCGGGGGTGTTCCTAGATCGGCGGGGTCCGCGACTGGGACTACCGCCTCTTCCCCGCGCAGGTGGGGTGCTCCGTCCGGCAGCGGCTGCGGCTGCTCGCCAACAAGGTGTTCCCTGCATGGGCAGGGGTGTTCCGCGGGTGTTTGACGACGCGAAGCGCATAGCGCTTGCTCCCCGCGCAGGTGGGGGTGTTCCGGAACGGGCGGCCTGGTGGCGGTCGGTAACGGCGTCTTCCTTGCGCGGGCGGGGGTGCTCCGGTCTGGAGGATGGTGATCGGGATGACGCCGCGGTTTCCTTCCCCGCGCGGGCGGGGGTGTTCCGGGGCAGGCCGACTCCGCGGCCCAGCACTCCGCGTCCTCCTCGCGCAGGCGGGGGTGTTCCGACCTCGTTGGCGTATTCGTCGCCCAGGCCCTCGTCTTCCCCGCGCAGGCAGGGGCGGTCCGCTTTCCCGTTCGTCGAGTAGTGCCCCGGCCGCACGCAGCTGGGGCACTGCCTCACACCGGTGGAGTGCCCGGCGGAGACGGTGTCGAACGCGGATGAGGCGGCGCCGACCCCGGGTTCGGCGACATCTTCGGCGGCCCACTTCCCTGTCGGCCCTGCTCGCCCCGGGCTTTGGCGAGCCGGTCTTCACGGGTTTCCTGGAGCCAGATGAGGTTCTCCAGTACCGGGTTCGGATCGGGCTTCATCTGCTCATCGGTGCTCATCGGCGGTTCTGCCGCCATGCCCGGTCAGCCGTACGGCGGTCGGGCAGGGGCCTCCAGCTGCCCGGCAGGCGGCGCAGGCCGTGGTGTGCCCGAGGAGTGTCCGGTACGCGGCATCCGGCTCGGTGCACTCGGCTGCCGCCCTCACCGCGCCGACTCCGGGCACCTCGGGCAACAGCAGTCGGGGAACTGGTGGGAGTACTCAGGCCGGTCAAGCGGTTTCACCTCGGCCTTCTCGCGAAGGACGCGTGTGATCCCGTCGCGGTTCACCTCGTACACCTTGATCGTCATTGCCAAAGCTCTCTCCGCTTCGCTTGCGGTGTCCGTCGCCATCACAGCGTCGTCCTGCGCACGCAACTGCGGTATGACCGGCAGGGGTTACCGAGGTGGTCATAGAGTCGTTGGCACTCCAGTAAGGCGCCTGCGCGTGCATAGGATCGCAAGGGAAGTCAGCCCATGGATGCCACCACCCCCGGCCTGCTCGCCCCGGACGTGCTCGACAGAGCGGACGTCCGGGCAGCGCTCATCGAGCACGACTTCGCAGCCGTCTTCACTTTGATCAAGAAGTGGGGCGGCCTCTCCCAGAACCGCATCGCGTCCGCCTGTCGGCTCACCCCCGGCAAGGTGTCCACGATCATCAGCGGGACCCAGCGCGTCACTTCATTCGACGTCGTCTGCCGAATCGCCGACGGTCTCCGCATCCCGGGCAGCCTGCTCGGGCTCGTACCACGCCCCTGGGAGGGCGAACACAACCCATCAGCGCATGACCAGCCAGATGCTCCAGGTGACCGGCCAGATGCAGGCGAGATCCCGTGGCGGCCCGACGCCACCGTGGACCTGGCTATTCACCTCACCAGGAGTGATCTCGTGATGGACCGAAGAGCTCTCACCCGTGCCCTCGCCGGTACTGCGGTAACCGGCGCTGCACTCCTCGACAGCCTCGAAGGCTGGCTGGTGCCGACCGCCACCGTCCCGGGGCAACGCCGCCCGGGTCGGCTCGGCATGGGAGAAGTCGAGGAACTGGAGACCACCGCGCGGGCCTTTCGCCAGTGGGACTATCAGTACGGTGGTGGCCTCCGAAGGAAGGCAGTGCTCGGCCAGCTCGCGGAAGTCTCCGGTGCCCTCGACGATCATCAGGCCCCGGCCGTTGCGGACCGCCTGTACCGCGTCATGGCACAGCTGGCCGGTACCGCGGCCACCATGGCGTGGGACTCCGGACTGCATGGGCGTGCGCAGGACTACTACCGTCTCGCCCTCCGTGCCGCCCACGCTGGAGGCGACGTGGTGTTCGGAGCCAACGTGCTGGCTGGAATGGCACGACAGATGCTCTACCGTGACCGGCCCCACGACGCGCTCCAGCTGATTCACCTTGCCCAGGAAGGTGCCCGCGACGTGATCGGCCCCCGGGTCCGTGCCATGCTCCACACCCGCGAGGCCTGGGCCTACGCCGCGCAAGGGCGCATCGCCGGATTCCACCGGGCCACCGCCAAGGCGGCCGAGGACCTCGCCGACGCCGGTACAGATGGCGACGAGCCGTACTGGATCGCCTATTTCGACGAAGCGGAACTCGCAGGGGTCACTGGGGGACGGTTTCTCGACCTCGCCCGCACCGACCCGCGTCGGCATGCCGTCCAAGCCGCAGACCACATCCGGACCGCGCTGGCCTCCCGTGGCGCGGAAGCCGGGCGCTCCCACGCGCTCGACCGCATCGGCCTCGCGGAATGCCAGTTCCTCGCCGGAGACATCCATGCCGCCGCCGCTGAAACGGCCCTGGCGGTGCAGGCCGCCCGGGGCACGCAGTCGGGCCGTGTCCGCGCGCAGCTGGGGCAGCTGTACCCCTACACCGTCGGGCACGGTGCGTCGCGTCCGGTGCGCGAGGCGCGCGATAGTATCCGCGACCTGCTGTCGAGCTGAGGAACGGACGTATGACGACACTTGCCGTGACCGGGCACATGGACCTGACCGACGAGACCGTGCCCCTGGTACGGGCCGCGCTGCGCGAGCTGCTCGCCGAGTACAGCGACGACCTGACCGGGGTGTCCTGCATCGCGGCCGGAGCCGACAGTCTCTTCGCGGAAGAGGTCACCGCCACCGGCGGTCGCCTTGTCGCGGTGATCCCTTCCCAGGACTACCGGGCCGCGAAGGTGAAGCCCGACCACGCCGCCGTCTTCGACCACCTGGTCGAGGCCGCCGAGACCGTGGCGACTCTGCCGCACACGACAGCGAACCGGGCTGCCTACGAGGCGGCAAACACTGAGCTGCTGCGCCGCGCCGACCGCCTCGTCGCGGTCTGGGACGGTACGCCTCCGTCGGGCAAGGGCGGCGGCACCGCTGACACTGTCGAACAGGCCCGGCAAGCTGGTCTGCCCGTGGACGTGGTCTGGCCGGCAGGAGCCGCTCGGCGTGGGTGACCCCTGAACAAGCGAAGGGGTGGCCCCGTCGACTTCACGGAGGAGGAGCGGCGCGCGGGGGAGGAGCGGCCCACGGCGGTGCTGCCTACGAAGGTGATGGTGCGGGAGCCGTCGTGACGGCCCTTGAGGTGGAGAGCCAAGGACTGGCAAAGCCCCTCTGATATCGCAGGTCAGGAAGCGTCTTCCCCGCCCGAGCGGGGATGCCCCCCCGATGCCCCCAACCGGTCAGCTCCGCTTGTGGGCTGGCCGAGATTGGCCTTGTCCGGGATGTCCCGCTTGGCCAGGCTCTTCCTTGAGTATTCATGGCCAACGGGGGGAAGCCGTGCTGCGTATTCATTTCACCAGCAGTGACCTGGAGAACGTGCGGGTGGCCCGTGGGCCGGACCCGCTGTGGGAGATCGTGTGCAGTCTGTGCCGCCTCCAGACGCGTGAGGGGGCCATCGCCTTCGACCCGTGGCGGCGGACGGTCAGCGGGCTGGTCCGCCGGGACAGGGCGGCCCAAGGGGTGGCGGCGGCGCTGCGCAGTCTGGTGCCGCGTGCCGCCTACTTCCCGGACTTCCTCACCCCGCCCGTCGAGCACGGCCTCCATGATCTTCAAGAGGGCATCGACAGGGTGCTCGTGACGCCGCGCCGCCGTCTGCGCCATGAGCTGACCCTGTTGACGGCGAGCAGCGGACGGCCGTGGGCGGGTGCTGAGCTGGCACGTGGTGACGTCACCGCGCTGACCGCCCTGGGCGGGAACCTCCGCACCTACCACCAGCAGTTCATCGCGCCGCTCTGGGACCGCATCGGCGCGGCCACGTTGGCCGACCTGGCCCTGCGCACCCGTGCCCTCATGGAAGGGGGTACGCGGACGCTGCTGAACAGCCTGCGGCCGATGGCGGTATGGGAGCCACCCGTGCTGACGGTCGACTATCCGGTCGAGCGCGATCTGCACCTCCAGGGCCGTGGCCTGCTCCTGGTTCCGTCGTACTTCTGCTGGCGACGCCCCATCACGCTGGCCGACGGCCAACTGCGCCCCGTACTCATCTACCCGGTCGACAAGACCCCCTCGAAGCCCGCCGATTCCACGGGTTCGCTGGCCCGGATGCTGGGGCCCACCCGAGCGGCACTCCTGTACGAGGCCGCCGTGCTCACCTGCCCCACCACCTCCGAGCTCGCCGACGCGACGGGGGTCTCCCTGCCGAGCGCCAGCCAGCAGCTGGCCGTGCTGCGGGACGGCGGACTCATCGCGTCCCGGCGCGATGGGAAGCGTGCTCTGCACACCGTGACTCCCCTGGGGCGAAGGCTCCTTGACGGCTTCTGACCCCCCTTCCGGCCGCGAGCAAGCCCTGAGCAAGCTGTGAGCACGCCGCAACGAACCACAGGCGAACCGCGCGTCCACCGGTCGCTTTGGCTGGAGCCAAAACCACACTCGTCCGGCGCCTGGGCCGCCGCATGCTGCTGCCGGAAGCACGGCACGCATACACAAAAGGGGATGCGCATGCGTACACGTTCCATTCTGTCCACGGCCATCGCGGCTGCCGCTCTGCTCGCCGCGGGCATGGTTCCCGCGGCCAGCGCCGCACCGGCCGCCGACGGCCCGAGCGCGGCGGCACAGTCGCCGCGGGTGTCTCCGGCCGCGGACTACTTCCACACCTCGGGGCCCGGCTACACCTGCCCCACCGGAAACTTCTGCGCCCGCGTATGGGACCCGACGGTGCAGAAGTACAAGGTGTTCAAGCTCTACAAGTGCGCCACCTACGCGCTCTCGTACTGGGGAGGCACCGGAGGCTACGCGAACAGGCAGACCGGCAGCCGTGCGACGGCGACGTTCTACGGCGAGTCCGGCAATGTCCTGAGGAACGTGCCGGTCGGGGCGTCCAGCACGAGCTACAACTGGTCCCCGGTGTGGAAGATCCGCAACTGCTACTGACCGGCTGTCCGCGACGAACCCCGCTCCGTGTGGAGCGGGGTTCGTTCGTGGTCCGTGAAACCGATGGCGCGGGTGCCGTTCTGGTGTCGAAGCAGAACAGGAGCCAGGTATGCACGCCCTGCCTCAGGACCGCGCCGGAGTGTGAATCGCACGAACTCTGCGGGAAGAGTCCGAGGCCCTGTGCGCGGCCGTTCGCGCAGGAGAGATCAAGCGGGTGACCAGTGACGTTGCCGGTCTGATCGAGGAGACGACCACAGCAGCGCACACGCTTGGCGGCAGCGATGGGTGGTTGGTCCTCGCCTTCGACGAAGCGGAACTCGCAGGGGTCGCTGGGGGACGGTTTCTCGACCTCGCCCGCACCGGCCCGCCTCGGTACGCCGTCCAGGCCGCAGACCACATCCGGACCGCGCTGGCGTCCCGCGGCGCGGAAGCCGGGCGCTCTCACGCGCTTGACCGCATCGGTCTCGCGGAATGCCAGTTCCTCGCCGGAGACATCCATGCGGCCGCCGCCGAAACGGCCCTGGCGGTGCAGGCCGCGCGAGAGTAATCCGCGACCTGCTGCGGAGCTGAGGAACGGGCGCAAGACGGCACTTGCCGTGACCGGGCACATGGACCTGACCGACGAGACCGTCCCCCTGGTACGGGCTCCGCTGCGCGAGCTGCTGGCTGAGTACGGCGACGACCTGACCGGGGTGTCCTGCATCGCCGCCGGGGCCGACAGTCTCTTCGCGGAAGAGGTCACCGCCATGGGGGGCCTCGTCGTGGTCTGGGACGGCACGCCGCCATCGGGCAAGGGCGGCGGCACCGCTGACACCGTCGAACAGGCCCGGCAAGCCGGTCTGCCAGTGGACGTGGTCTGGCCGACGGGAGCCGCTCGGCATGGGTGACCTCGCGTGGCGGTGGCGGCGCTTCCGGATTTCACAAGTTCTTCACGCGCCCGTGAATCGGAGGCTACTCTTCGCTGAGTACGACGCATGTGTGACGCACCACACATATCACGCGGCGGGCTGCCGGGTGCGTTCCGAGCGGCTGTGCATCTGGGGGGCCTCGTGCACGAGATGGTCAAGGGCGCCAACGTCGGTCTCACGGCGCTGAGCGAGAACGTCGGCTCGGTGATGGTGGGCCTGGGCTGGAGCAGCGCTACGGGGGAGGGCGACGCGGATGTCTCCGTCCTCCTGCTCGACGGCGACGGCAAGGTCCGCAGCGACGACGACTTCTGCTTCTACAACAACCCCGTGGCGGGCAACGGGAGCGTACAGCTCCTCGGCAAGACGCCCACGGCCGACGGCAGCGAGGACCGGATCAGCTTCGATCTGGACGCCGTGCCGCAGGAGATCGACAAGGTGGTCGTCGCTGCCAGCCGTTACGGCGGCTCCCGCTTCGGCGAGCTGGACGACCTCCGCCTCACCCTCGCGGACGGCGCGGGCGACGGCCTGGTCCGGTTCGCCGTCGAGGAGGCCGACGAGGTCAGCGCGGTGATCTTCGGTGAGCTGTACCGGCGTTCGGGGGAGTGGAAGTTCCGGGCCGTCGGGCAGGGGTACGAGTCTGGGCTCGCCGGGCTGGCGACCGACTACGGCGTGGACATCGACGACACGGAGGATGAGGCTCCAGGCGAGACAGGCGAGACAGGCGAGACAGGCGAGGCCGAGCGGTCCGCGGAGACCGGCGGGCCCGAGCGGCCCGTGCAGCCCGAGCAGGGGCAGCCGCAGCCGCAGCCGGAGGGGCCGGTCGCAGAGGCCCCCGGCTCGCTGGTCCCCGCCCAGCCCACCGGCGCCCATGTGGACGAAGCGCCCGCGCCCCCGGCCCCGGAGCAGCCCGCCCCGGTCAAGCCCGCACGCCGCCCCCGTACGGCGAAGAAGAAGGTCACCCTCCCCCGTACGACCAGGAAGAGCCTCGCCGACAACGAATCGTGGCGGGCGGCCCGGCTGTTCCCCGTGTCGGCGCTCAAGAGTGACCGCGAGCGCGAGACGCGGGCCACCTCCGTCGTCCTGTCCGTGATGGCCCAGGTACCGGAGTTCGGCCGCCGCCTCACCGCCGGATTCGGCGCACCGGCCGGCCGGATGGAGACGTTCACCGAGGTGACCCTGCCGCACGGGGAGTCGCCCCGGCGCCCGGACGGGGTGGTCCGGGTCGAGCGGGCGGGCAAGCTGTGGACCGCGCTCGTCGAGACCAAGACCAACGGCAACGCGCTCAAGCCCGACCAGGTGCAGGCGTACATGGACATCGCCGCCCGCCGGGGCTACGAGGCCGTGATCACGCTCTCCAACGACGTGGCGCTCGAAGGCAGCCCGCTCGTGGACGTGCGGATCGACGGCCGGCGCAAGCACAAGGTGGCCCTGTGGCACCTGTCCTGGGCCGAGGTCGTCCACCAGGCGCAGATGCTGATCCGCCATGAGGGGGTGGGCAACGCGGCCCACGCCTGGCTGCTGCAGGAGCTCCTCCACTACCTCCAGCACGAGAACTCCGGCTGCCATGGCTTCCAGAACATGGGAGCGGCCTGGGTCCCGGTGCGCCGGGGGATCGACGACGAGACCCTGTGCCAGGGCGACGCCCGGGCCCTGGAGGTCATCGAGAACTGGGAGCGCCTGGTCCGCCAGGTCTGCCTGCGGCTCGGCGGCGAGCTGGGCCAGAAGGTCCTGCCCGTCCAGCGCACCCGGCGCGGCTCCGACCCGCGCGCCCGCCGCACGGAGCTCGCCGACCACCTCTGCGAGCAGGGGCGGCTGAACGCCGAGATCCGGATCGAGGGGACGCCGGGCGTCCTGGCCATCACGGCGGATCTGCGTACCGCCAAGCTCCGTACGTCGATCGAGGTGCCCGCGGCCGAACCGGGTTACCCCCTCAGCCGGGTGAAGCGGCTGATCCGGCGGCTCGCCGAGGCCCCCGCCGATCTGCACATCGAAACGCTCGTCGAGGGCCAGGGCACCGGCCCGCGCGGCACGCTGGAGCGCCTGCGCCCGGAGCCCGCCGACATCGTGCCGAAGGACGGGGCGCAGATCACCGGCTTCCGGCTCTCCCTGTTCAAGGGCATGGGCAACGGCCGGGGAAGCGCCGAGACCGGCTTCATCCGCAGCGTCGACCAGGCGGTGGACCGCTTCCATGCCCAGGTCGTCGCCCAGGTGGAGGCCCCCGCGCCCCGCCGCTCCCGCAGCGCGGAACCGGCCGGCTGACGGTCGGCCCGCAGCGAGCAGGTCGGGGCCCGGGCGCGGGCCGGGGGCGGCCGGCGCGGTTTGGGCCCCCGGGGGGCCCG
>NZ_JBHYVE010000043.1:0-40528 GCF_042750035.1 Streptomyces sp. NPDC059452 | reverse complement strand
TTCCTTGCCCTGGGCGTCCCCCGGGTGGCGCCCCCGCCCCCCCGCCGCCCCCGCCGGGGTCACCGGGGGGGATGAGGGCCGCCCCGCCGCGTCCGGGTGGCCCCCGGGCCGGGCCCGGGGCCCGACCTGCTCGTTTGCGCCCCCTGTGAGCCCGGGCCCGCAGAGCGCCGCCCCTGTCATTGGTATGGACATGACCATGAAGCCGGGATTAGCCTCTTCTTGGTCTAGACCAAGCGTGGCGAGCCGCCGCCCGGTCCAGCCATCCGATCCACCTGATCCACCTGATCCATCCGATCCACCTGATCCATCCGATCCACCTGATCCATCCGATCCACCTGATCCATCCGATCCACCTGATCCATTCGATCTACCTGGTCCGTCCGATCCATCCGCCCGCAAGCTCCACCCCCCTCACCCCAGGAGCACCGCATGCGCAGAAAGATCACCGCCTTACTCCTCGGCCTCGGCGTCGCCGGGGTCTCCCTGTTGGCCACCTCCGGCAGTGCCCAGAGCCATGGCTACGCCGATTCGCCCGTCAGCCGGCAGCAGCTCTGCGGCAACGGGACCGTCCGTAACTGCGGGCAGATCCAGTGGGAGCCGCAGAGCGTCGAGGGCCCCAAGGGGTTCCCGGCGGGCGGTCCCCGGGACGGGCTGATCTGCTCCGGAGGCAATCAGCGGTTCGCCGAGCTGGACGACCCGCGCGGCGGGGCCTGGCCCGCCTCCGCCGTACGGGGCGGGCAGAGCCACACGTTCCGCTGGCGGATCACCGTGCGGCACGCCACGACCGACTTCCGGTACTACGTCACCAAGGACGGCTACGACCCGAGGAAGCAGCTCACCCGTGCCGACCTGGAGCCGCAGCCCTTCCTCACGGTGCCGTTCGGCGGCCGGCTGCCGGAGTCGACCGTCAGCCATGCCGGTGTCCTGCCGCAGAAGTCGGGCAAGCACCTGATCCTCGGCGTCTGGACCATCTCGAACACGGGCAACGCCTTCTACGCCTGCTCCGACGTCACGTTCTGAGTCCCGGCCGCACCAAAAGAGGTCACGGTACGAAGAAGGGCCCCGGTCCAAAGACCGGGGCCCTTCCATCAGGGTGAGTAACGGGACTTGAACCCGCGACATCCTGGACCACAACCAGGTGCTCTGCCAGCTGAGCTATACCCACCATGTCGCCCGGTCGTTTCCGACCGGCCGAGAAAAAGTGTACAGGGTCCGGGAGGGTGCTCGCTCCCCCGTTTCCCCGGGCCGGGCCACGGGCGCTCGCACGCCCGTGACCAGCGGGTTTCTACGGTGTGGCCGGGACCACATGGCGCGCCGCGATCTCCTTGGCGCGCTCGGAGTCCGGGCCGGGCTGCGGGACGAAGACCGCTTCCCGGTAGTAGCGCAGCTCCGCGATGGATTCACGGATGTCCGCCAGCGCCCGGTGGTTGCCGCTCTTGTCGGGGCTGTTGAAATACGCCCGCGGGTACCAGCGGCGGGCCAGCTCCTTGACCGAGGACACATCCACGATCCGGTAGTGGAGGTAGCCCTCCAGTTCCCGCATGTCCCGCGCCAGGAAGCCGCGGTCGGTGGAGACCGAGTTTCCGCAGAGCGGGGCCTTGCCCGGCTCCTTCACATGCTCGCGTACGTACGCCAGGACCTGCTCCTCGGCGTCGGCCAGGGTGGTTCCCCCGGCCAGCTCGTCGAGGAGACCCGAGGTGGTGTGCATCTGCCGCACCACCTCGGGCATGGTCTCCAGGGCCGCGTCCGGCGGGCGGATCACGATGTCCACCCCTTCGCCGAGCACGTTCAGCTCCGAGTCGGTGACCAGGGCGGCCACCTCGATGAGTGCGTCGTCCGTCAACGAGAGCCCGGTCATCTCGCAGTCGATCCACACCATGCGGTCGTTCATGCGCCCCACCCTACGGGGCGCTCCGCTGTCCCGGCAGGGCCGGGCGCCCGGGAACGTACGCGTCAGGACCCGGCGGGAACGGCTCCGGGGAGCCGCCCGCCGCCACGGAGACCGCCGCCGAGGGCACCGGAGCGCCCCTGCGGCCGGACGGCGAGCCCTGGCTGGGCACGACCGTCTCCAGCACCGTCGCGGCGCTCTCCGCCACCCCCTGCGGACGGCGGGCCCGGTAGGCGGCCCGGTACGCGGCGGGGGAGGAGCCGAGCTGGCGGCGGAAGTGCCCGCGCAGCGCGACCGGTGAGCGGAAGCCGCAGCGGCCGGCGACCTCGTCGACCGAGTAGTCGGAGGTCTCCAGCAGCCGCTGTGCCTGAAGCACCCGCTGGGTGATCAGCCACTGGAGCGGTGCGCTCCCCGTGAGCGAGCGGAACCTGCGGTCGAAGGTCCGCCTGCTCATGTAGGCGCGCGCCGCGAGCGTCTCCACGTCGAACTGCTCGTGCAGATGCTCCAGCGCCCAGGCCACGACCTCGGCGAGCGGGTCGGAGCCGATCTCTTCCGGTAAAGACCTGTCCAGGTAGCGCTCCTGCCCGCCACTGCGCCGCGGCGGCACGACGAGCCTGCGGGCGAGCGCGCCCGCCGCCTCCGTGCCGTGGTCGGTGCGGACTATATGGAGGCAGAGATCGATACCGGCGGCCGTACCGGCGGAGGTCAGCACATCGCCGTCGTCCACGAAGAGTTCGCGCGGATCGACGTGCACCGACGGATAGCGCTTGGCCAGCGTCGGCGCGTACATCCAGTGCGTGGTGGCCGGCCGGCCGTCCAGCAGTCCGGCCGCCGCGAGCACGAAGGCTCCCGTGCACAGCCCGACGATCCGGGCACCCTCCTCATGGGCGCGCCGCAGCGCGTCCAGTGCCTCGGCCGGCGGCGGGGAGGTGATCGACCGCCAGGCGGGCACCACCACGGTGCCTGCCCTGCTGATCGCCTCCAGGCCGTACGGCGTGGTCAGTTCGAGCCCGCCGGTGGTGCGGAGTGGTCCGTCCTCACCACCACAGACCAGCAGGCGGTAGCGGGGAACTCCCGCGTCCTGCCGGTCGATTCCGAAAACGGAGAGCGGGATGGAGCTCTCGAAGATAGGGCCGCCGCTGAAGAGCAGCACGGCAACGACTTCCCGGCGTCGCCGCCCGGTCAGCTTGCGTGCGGCCTCCGTCGCGGTGGCGGAGTCCTGGCTCATGACGCTAAGCCCCCCTCGGTGTTCGCGTCTCCCTGGTCCTTACGGGCCTGCCGCTCCTGCACGTTTCCCCTCGGTTTCGCACGTTTCCCCAGTCCCCGATTTTCAAGATCGAATCTACTGCGTCGCGTGGTCCTGCCGTGACACCTTCCCCCACCGGCGCTATGTCGATAAGGAAACGTGGCGTGAAGCGTTCGATCACGAAGCGTTTCACCCGCGAAGCGCACAGGGAAGTGCCCTTCGCCAACGTGGCCCGTCCGCGTCGGGTGAAAGCGTACCGCTCGGTCTCTTCCTGCCTGGCGGGAGGTGGGTTGTCCGGCCATTCCGGGAAGGGTTCGGCCGGTATATGAAGTTGGCTGAAAACTATCGGTTGTGTGCGCTGCTTCCGGTCACGCCGGGCGCACAACTACCGCTCGGCGGCTGCGCCGGTGCGCTCTCCCGGCCGCGCGGGGCGTGGCGGGTTCGGACCGCCGGGTCGGCAGGTGACGGTCCGTCGGTGCGCGGCCGGACGCGGAGTCGGGGGCGGTCCGATTACCGACCGGGTGGTCGGCGGGGACCGAGAACCGCCGATACGGTCGGGTGTCGGGGCGGGCTCGTCGCAGCATCGTCGACCGGGGTGACCGTCCGGCGGAGGTGTGGCCAACGGAGGCCGCCTGCCGGGTGTGATCGTCCGGGGGGCCGCGGGGTCGCCGGGTACCGTGGAAAACGGGGCGATCACCCTCATCCGGCCCGCCCGAGGCCCGTGTACGACACAACCGGCATTGCCATACCGGGCAGCCTCGGGCATGCTCCCTCCAGCGTCACGCGTGCTTTTGCGGGGGTCTGGGCAGTGGGGGAGTGGCGTCGTATCCTGGTGGGTATGGGGTTGGGAAGATGATTCCCGGACAGAGCTCGCCACCCGCTGACGCATCCCTGACCGATGCACCTCCGCCGACGCAGCCGATGCACCGCTCGAAACCGCTCCCTCCTCACGAGGACTCTCTTCGCCGAGACACCGATGGCCGGTCACGAAATCCCTGAACCCGCAGACCGCAAGCAGGTAGCCGACCCCCGGTCGGAGCCGCGGACGGTCGAAGAAGCACGCCATGCGTGCGATCCCGCCTTCCGGCACGGAGTCGTGGTCGGTTTCGACGGCTCCACCTCCAGCGAGCGGGCCCTCGCCTACGCGATCGGCATGGCCGGCAGGTCGGGCTCGGGCCTGATCATCGTGCACGTCGCCAACCGGCTCCCCACGACGGTCTGGGCGGGGTGCGAACCCCCCGTCTTCGTCGATGTCCCCGACCACCGCACCGAGGTCCTCGGCCTGGAGCTGGCCTGCGCGGACTATCTCTCCGACGTGCCCTGGGTGCTGGTGGAGCGCGGCGGCGACATCTGCCACGAACTGGAGGAGGTCGGCCGCGAGTACTCCGCCGACGCCATCGTCGTCGGCTCCACGCACGGCATCGTCGGCCGCATCTTCGGCTCGGTCGCGGGCCGCCTCGCCCGCCGCGCCCAGCGCCCGGTCGTCGTCATCCCCTGAGGGGCCGCCAGAAGGGCCCGCCACGCGATGAGTTGGGCCCCGTACGATGAGTTGGGCCCCGCACCGTCATCGCGACGGTGCGGGGCCCACTCACGTACGTACGGTACGTATCTACGGCGTACCGATCGCTACTCGACCGTGACCGACTTCGCCAGGTTGCGCGGCTTGTCGATGTCCCGGCCCATCGCGAGGGCCGTGTGGTACGCGAAGAGCTGGAGCGGGATGCCCATCAGGATCGGGTCCAGCTCGTTCTCGTTCTTCGGTACGACGATGGTGTGGTCGGCCTTCTCCTGGGCCTGGTGCGCCACGGCGAGGATGCGGCCGCTGCGCGCCTTGATCTCCTCCATCGCGGCCCGGTTCTTCTCCAGCAGCTCGTCGTCCGGCACGATCGCCACGGTCGGCATCGCGGGCTCGATCAGCGCGAGCGGGCCGTGCTTCAGCTCGGAGGCCGGGTAGGCCTCCGCGTGGATGTACGAGATCTCCTTGAGCTTCAGGGAGGCCTCACGGGCCACCGGGTAGCCGCGCACCCGGCCGATGAACATCATCGACCGGGCGTCCGCGTACTCCGCCGCCAGCCGCTTGATCTCGTCCTCGCCCGCCAGGATCTCGCTGATCTGCTCCGGCAGCCGGCGCAGCCCGTCGATGATCCGCTTGCCGTCGGCGACCGACAGGTCACGGATGCGGCCCAGGTGCAGCGCGAACAGTGCGAAGGCGACCACCGTGTTGGTGAAGCACTTGGTGGAGACGACGCAGACCTCCGGGCCCGCGTGCACGTACATACCGCCGTCGGCCTCCCGGGCGATGGCCGAGCCCACCACATTGACCACGCCCAGCACCCGGGCGCCCTTGCGCTTCAGCTCCTGGACGGCGGCCAGCACGTCGTACGTCTCGCCCGACTGGGAGACCGCCACGTACAGGGTGTCGGGGTCCACGACCGGGTTGCGGTAGCGGAACTCGGAGGCCGGCTCGGCGTCGGCGGGGATGCGGGCCAGCTCCTCGATCAGCTGGGCGCCGATCTGGCCCGCGTGGTACGAGGTGCCGCAGCCGAGGATCTTGATCCGGCGCACCCCGCGCGCCTCGCGGGCGTCCAGGTTGAGGCCGCCCAGGTGCACGGTGGAGAACCGATCGTCGATCCGGCCGCGCAGCGCGCGGTCCACGGCGTCGGCCTGCTCGGAGATCTCCTTGTGCATGTACGTGTCGTGGCCGCCCATGTCGTACGACTCGGCCTCCCACTCCACGGTGGTCGGCGTGGCCGTCGTGGTCGAGCCCTCCGTCGTGTACGTACGGAAGTCGTCGGCCTTCAGGGTGGCCATCTCGCCGTCGCCGAGCGTGACGACCTGGCGGGTGTGGGCGACCAGGGCGGCGACGTCGGAGGCGACGAACATCTCCTTCTCGCCGATGCCGAGGACGACGGGGGAGCCGTTGCGCGCGACCACGATGCGGTCGTTGAAGTCGGAGTGCAGGACGGCGATGCCGTACGTGCCCTCGACCGAGCGCAGCGCCTCGCGGACCCGCTCCTCCAGGGTGTCGGCCTGGGCGCGGGCGATCAGGTGGGTCAGCACCTCGGTGTCGGTCTCGGAGAGGAAGACGATGCCGTCGGCGATCAGCTTGGCGCGCAGCTCGGAGGCGTTGTCGATGATCCCGTTGTGGACGACGGCGACCTTGTTCTCCGCGTCCAGGTGGGGGTGGGCGTTCTCGTCGCTCGGGGCGCCGTGGGTGGCCCAGCGGGTGTGCGCGATACCGGTGGTCCCGGCGAACCGCTTGGGGACCTTGGCCTCCAGCTCGCGGACCCGGCCCTTGGCCTTGACCATCTTCAGCGTGCCGGGCTTGCCCGCCGCCGTCTTGCTGGTGATGACGATGCCCGCGGAGTCGTACCCCCGGTACTCCAGCCGCTGCAGCCCCTCCAGCAGCAGCGGTGCCACATCACGCTTGCCGATATATCCGACGATTCCGCACATGAGTTCTCTGCCCCTCCTCGACGTACACGTACATGTATGCGCTCGGCGCCCCGCACAGGCGCCCGGTGATCCGCCGCGGCCGGATCAGCCGTAGACGATGCGGCGCAGCTGGCGGAGCGAGAGCTCCGGCGGCGCCACGGCGCGGTGCGGCAGCTCGGCCGCGATCCGCTCGAAGATCTCCGTGTTGACCAGGCCGCCGGACTGCAGTTCGCGGTGGCGGCGCCGGACGAAGTCGTCGGTGCCCTCGTCGAAGTACGCCAGCACGTCGAGGACCACCCGGGCCGCCTCGCCGCGCTGGAGCGCGGTGGAGCGGACGAGGTGGTCGATGAGGTCGTCGTGCGACGAGCGGCGTTCAAGCACCCGTCGATATTGCGTGCCGGGGCGCTCTTACGCAAGAAATCTGCCCGATTTCGGGCAGCGGGGGCTCGAAAAGTGGCCCGAGCGGGTCATACGGGGGCCATGTGCGGGCCATACGAGGGTCCCGCACCGGTCAGATGCGGCCCAGGGTCGTCAGGTCTCGTACGGCCCAAGGCCGCCCAGGTCCCGTACGACCCAGGGCCGTCAGGTCCCGTACGGCCCAGGTCCCCGGCTCACATGCGGCCCAGGTCCCCGGCTCACATGCGGCCCAGGTCCCCGGCTCACATGCGGCTCAGGATCGCCTGCTTCGCCGTGCTGAACTCCTCGTCGGTGAGGACCCCGGCCCGGTGCAGCTCGCCCAGCTCCCGCAGCCGCCTCAGCAGGGCGTCGTGATCGTCGGCGGGCGGTACGGCGGCGGGTGCGGGCGTGGGCGCGGGCTCGGGCGCCTTGGTGAGGGCCGGGGGCCCGGCGGGCGCGTCCACGGCCGTACGGACCTGCGGCAGCCGGGCCAGCACCGCCGCCGCGACCACGACCGCTGTGTACTCCTTCTTCGACAGCCCCCACAGGTCCAGGGAGTACGGGTCGTACGCCGGCGGGGTCGAGACCGGCCCCTCCACCGGCTCGAACCGCAGGTAACCGTTCTCCATGCCGATCGACGGCAGCCACCGCACCCCCGCCACCCGCGCCAGCGGCAGGGTCGCCGGGCCGCTCGCGGTCTTGGCCTCCTCGGCCTTCCAGTTCCAGGTGAGCCGGACGGTCTCGCCGTCGAAGGACGCCGTACCGTCGCCGCCCCCGCCGGAGACCGGCAGCGCGGGCCCCGGCAGCAGGAAGCGGTCCACCGGGCCGTCGGGGACCTGCTCGATCAGCAGCGCGTTGCGGACCTCGTCGACGAAGTACTCCGCCACCCCCGTGCGGTCCTTCTCCACGGCCAGGACGTACGGGTCGGCCCCGTTCTTGAGGCGTCCGTCGGCGGCCTGAAGGACCGGGCAGGCGCCCCCGCGCAGCCGGAGCCGCAACCGGCCGCCCTTGCGCTCCGGCTCGAACGAGATGCCCGCCAAAGCCTGTATGGGGACGGACAGTTCACCCAGCGTCAGCCGGACCGGGTGGGCCTTGCCTCCCGGTACGATGCGTACCGTCTCCCCGTCGAACGTCCACGTTCCGTCACGCTGGATGATTTCTGCCATACCCACGATTCTGCCAGCCGGCTCCGGGGGGCGACCCGGCTCCACAGGCAGGACCCGTCGAAGGGACAGGCTTGTGCGACAGCGAGAGTCATGGCGGCGGTCACCGCGACAGCGGCGTACCGCCCGGCACGGAACCCTTCCCCGACTGCTCGGCACCCTGCTGATCGTCGTGGCGCTCGGGTTCTCCTCCGCGGGCGCGGTCCCCGCCCGGCCCGGAACGGAAGCCTCCGCGCCCCGGCCCCTCGGGCAGCTCGTGCCCGTCCCCGCCGAGGTGGTGCCGGGCGGTTCCCCGTACGCCATCACCTCCACGACCCCGATCAGGGTGGCCGACGGCTCCGGCCACGGCTCCGGCTCTGGCACCAGCTCCGTCTCCAGCTCCGGCTCCGTCTCCGACGAGGTGCGGCGGATCGGAACGTACCTGTCGGAGCTCCTGCGCCCCGCCACCGGCTACGCGCTCCCCGTCACCGACCGCCCCGGCCCCGGCGGCATCCGGCTGGAGCTGGGCTCCCCGGACCGGTCCCTGGGCGAGGAGGGGTACCGGCTGCACTCCACCCCCGCCGCGCTCACCATCACCGCCCGCGCCCCGGCCGGGCTCTTCCACGGCGTCCAGACCCTGCGCCAGCTCCTCCCGGACCGGGTGGAGGCCGACAGCCGCCAGGAGGGGCCCTGGAAGGTCGCGGGCGGCACGATCACGGACGCGCCGCGCTACGGCTACCGGGGCGCGATGCTGGACGTCTCGCGCCACTTCTTCCCGGTCGAGGCGGTCAAGCGGTACATCGACCAGCTCGCCCTGTACAAGGTCAACAAGCTCCACCTGCACCTCTCCGACGACCAGGGGTGGCGCATCGCCATCGACTCCTGGCCCCGGCTGGCCACCCACGGCGGCTCCACCGAGGTCGGCGGCGGCCCCGGCGGGTACTACACGAAGGAGCAGTACCGCGAGATCGTCCGGTACGCCGCCTCCCGCTATCTGGAGGTCGTCCCGGAGATCGATCTGCCGGGCCACACCAACGCCGCCCTCGCCTCCTACGCCGAGCTGAACTGCGACGGGGTCGCCCCGCCGCTCTACACCGGCACCACCGTCGGCTTCAGCTCGCTCTGTGTGTCCAAGCCGGTGACGTACGACTTCGTGGACGACGTGCTGCGCGAGGTGGCGGCGCTCACCCCGGGGAAGTACCTCCACATCGGGGGCGACGAGGCGGACGCCACCAGCGACGAGGACTACGTGGCGTTCATGGCGAAGGCCCAGGCGGTCGTCGGGAAGTACGGCAAGACGGTGATGGGCTGGCACCAGCTGACCGCCGCCGAGCCGGTGAAGGGCGCGGTGGCGCAGTACTGGGGGTACGACCGTACGGGCCCCGCCGAGCGCGGGCAGGTGGCCGACGCGGCGAAGAACGGCACCGGGCTCGTGCTCTCCCCGGCCGACCGGATCTACCTCGACATGAAGTACACCGAGGACACCGAGCTGGGCCTGCGCTGGGCCGGTCTGGTCGAGGTCCGGCGCTCCTACGACTGGGACCCGGCGACCTATCTGGAGGGGGCCCCGCAGGAGGCCGTCCTCGGGATCGAGGCGCCGATCTGGACCGAGACGCTGACCGACAGCACGGAGATCGAGCAGATGGCCTTCCCGCGGCTGCTGGGCGCCGCCGAGATCGGCTGGTCACCGGCGGAGGCCCGCGACTGGGACACGTACAGACTGCGACTGGCCGCCCAGGGACCCCGGCTGACCGCGCTGGGGATCGACTTCTACCGCTCCCCGCAGGTGCCCTGGAGCTGATCAGGGCAGGGGTGAGCGCCCGGGGGACCGTCCCCGGGCGCTCACCGGTCTGTGCGGACCGCTCAGAACTTCGCGATCGGGTTCTTCAGCCGTCCCACCAACTGGAGCGCGCCCGCAGGGTCGTTGAGGTCGACCATCTGCTGGTTGTCGCGCAGCTGGAGGCGGTTGAGGCAGGAGAGCGCGAACTCCGGTGCGAACAGGTCGTACTGCTCGAACTTCTCCGCGAGATACGGCACCGACTCCTGGTAGTCACGTACGCATGCGGCGACCGTCCGCCAGAAGGTGTCCTCGTCCAGGACCCCTTCGGTGGCCAGGCCCGCGCCCAGGAAGCGGAAGAAGCAGTCGAAGACATCGGTGAAGACCGACAGCAGCTTCATGTCCTCGGGGACCTCGGCCCGGATGCGGTCGACCTTCGGCGGCAGCACCGCGTCCGGGTCCATGACCGCGATCTCCTCGGCGATGTCCTTGAAGATCGTGCGGGTGACGACCCCGTCCTCCACGACCAGGATCACGTTCTCGCCGTGCGGCATGTAGACCAGGTCGTAGGCGTAGAAGCTGTGCAGTACCGGCACCAGATAGGCGTCCAGGTAGTGCCGCAGCCACACCTGGGGGTCGAGGCCGGACTCCTCGATCAGCGCGGCGGCCACCGAGCGGCCCTCGTGGTCGGTGTGGACGAGGGAGGCCATGGTGGCGACCCGCTCGCCCGGCTCCAGACCCGCGACGGGGCTCTCGCGCCAGAGGGCGGCCAGCATCTTCAGGTAGGGGGAGCCCTTGGCGGTGGCCGCCTCGTACGACCGGTGGTGGTAGCCGATCGCGGCCCGCTCCCGGATGATCGAGAACCGGGCGCCGCTCAGCAGGCTGTCGCGCTCGATGAGCCCGGCCAGCCAGTCGTTGATGGCGGGCGTGGCCTCCATGTAGGCGGCGGAGAGCCCGCGCATGAAGCCCATGTTCAGGACGGACAGAGCCGTCTTGACGTAGTGCTTCTCGGGGTGGTCGGTGTTGAAGAAGGTACGGATCGACTGCTGGGCCAGGTAGGTGTCCTCGCCCTCCCCGAGCACCACGAGGTGGCGTTCGGCCAGCTCGCCCGCGAAGGTGACGGCGAGCTTGTTCCACCACTGCCAGGGGTGGACGGGCAGCAGGAAGTACGCGTCCGGGTCCAGGCCCAGCGAGCGCAGGGTGGCGGCGAACCGCTCCCGGGTCTCCTCGCTCAACTCGCCTTCGACCAGCGTGTCGTAGTCCAGTCCGGCGCCCGCCGTGAAGGTCGCCCGGTCGCGGCGGGCGGCCAGCCACACCAGCCGGATCGGGGAGGCGGTCTCGGGGGCGTACGCACGGTACTCGTCGACCCCGAAACCGATCCGGCCGTTGTTGGCCACGAAACAGGGGTGGCCCTCGGTCATCCCGGTCTCGATGGCCTGGAAACCGGCGGCGACGAGCTGGCCGGAGGTGGCCGGTTCCTTGGTGAGTTTGTACGCGGTTCCGGCCAGGGTGGAGGAGACCTCCTCCAGGTAGACCGGCAGGATGTCCTCGGCCAGCCCGAGCGCGGTCCGCAGCTCGATGAAGAACTCCAGCGCGTCCAGCGGGACTTCGGCCCCGTGCCGGTGGCGCGTGATCGACTCGGCCTCGATCTGCCAGTGGTCCAGAGCGAAGAGGCGTGCGGTGAAACGGTACTCCGTTCCCGCGTCGTCGCTACGGAGGGTGTAGCGGTCCTCGCCGAGCGGAACGGGGGCCAGAAGTCGTTCGTGGCTGAATTCTGCCAGTGCTTTGCGGACCAGCAGTCGGTTTGCGGTGGCCCAGCGGCCCGGGGAGAGGTGGGCGACGCTGTCGGTGAGGGCGGTCGTCATCGGTCGGTTCCTCCGGTTGCTGCTTCGAACTGCTCGCGGGTGCAGGCGCTGAGCAGTGCGTTCTTCTCCGGTTTGGTGATCTCCCGCAACACCTCGAAGCCGACGGCCTTGTTGAGGGCCTGCACGGCGCTGTTGGTGACATCGGGCTCGACGACGACCCGGCGCACCGACGGGTCGGCGAAGAGGAAACGCATCACGGCGGTGATCACGGCGCGGGTGAAGCCGTGCACCGGGGTGTCGGTCGGTGCGACCAGGAAGTGCATCCCGATGTCGCCGGGCTCCGCCTCGTACAGCCCCTTCAGCTCGACCTCGGTGGGGTCGTACCGCTCGATCAGGAAGGCGGGCTCACCGTCGTGGAGGCCGATGAACGCGTCGTGGTGCGCGTGGGCGGCGATCGCCATGTACTCCCGCTCCACGTCCTGGAGTTGGGCCCCGCCCATCAGCCAGAAGGCGGCTTTGGGGTGGGTCACCCAGCCGTGCACGAGCTCGGCGTCGGCGAGGGGGTCGAGCGGCCGGACGGTGAACGTGCCGAGTTTTCCCGGGGTTTTTCCGCTGTCGGGGCGGCTCATATCGCGAACTCCTGGAAGGCGATGGACTTCTCGACCGGGTAGTACTCACGGCCGAGCAGTTCGCCGATGATGTACGCGTTGCGGTAGGCACCCATGCCCAGGTCGGGCGAGGTGATCGAGTGGGTGTGAACTCCGGCGTTCTGCAGGAAGATCCCGCGCCCGGTGGTGTCGATGCTGTAGTTGCGGGCCACGTCGAAGCGGCCCCGGCTGTCGTGGCGCAGCCGCTCCCGGACGGGGTCCAGGAAAGCGGGCGCCTCGTAGCGGTAGCCGGTGGCGAGGATGAGCCCCTCGGTGGTGAGCTCGTACTCCTTGCCCTGCTCCTCCTGGCGCAGCCCCAGGCTGTACGCGCCGCCCTCCTCGTCGTAACGAGCACTCAGCAGAGCGGAGTTGGTGAGCAGCCGGGTCGGCACGGGGCCGGGCAGGTTCTTCTGGTAGAGCAGGTCGAAGATCGCGTCGATCAGCTCCCCGTCGATGCCCTTGAACAGCCCCTTCTGCCCGGACTCCAGCCGGTAGCGGGTCTCCTCGGGCAGCGCGTGGAAGTAGTCGATGTACTCCGGAGAGGTCATCTCCAGCGTGAGCTTGGTGTACTCCAGCGGGAAGAAACGCGGCGAGCGCGTCACCCAGTTGAGCCGGTAGCCGTATGTGTCGATCTCGGAGAGCAGGTCGTAGTAGATCTCCGCCGCGCTCTGCCCGCTGCCGACCAGGGTGATGGACTTCTTCTTCTGGAGCTTGGCTTTCCCGGCCAGATAACGGGAGTTGTGCAGGAAGTCCCCGCCGAGGCCCTGGCACGCCTCGGGGATGTACGGCGGGGTCCCGGTGCCGAGGACCAGATGGCGGGAGCGCAGGACGGTCCCGGCGGCGGTGGTCACGGTGTAGAGCGCCTCGCCCTCGTCGTACGTCACCGCCTCCACGGTCTCGTTGAACCGGATGCTGCTCAGTTTGGCGGCGGCCCAGCGGCAGTAGTCGTTGTACTCGGTCCGCAGCGGGTAGAAGTTCTCCCGGATGTAGAACGAGTAGAGCCTGCCGCGTTCTTTGAGGTAGTTGAGGAACGAGTACGGCGAGGTCGGGTCGGCCATGGTGACCAGGTCCGACAGGAACGGCGTCTGGAGATGGGCCCCTTCGAGGAACATCCCGGAGTGCCACTCGAAGTCCGGCTTGGACTCCAGGAAGACACCGTTCAGTTCGTCGATCGGCTCGGTCAGGCAGGCCAGTCCGAGATTGAACGGGCCGAGCCCGATCCCGATGAAGTCGTGGGGGTCAGGAAGCGCGGTCAAGGGAGTCTCCCAGGTACTGCTCGGCGTGGCCGGAGATCAGGTCGAGGACCGCGGCGATGTCGGCCACGGTCGTTTCGGGGTTGAGGAGGGTGAACTTCAGGTACTGCCGGTCGCCGACCTTGGTGCCTGCGACGATGGCCTCGCCGGAGGCGAACAGGGCCTTGCGGGCATAGAGGTTGGCGCGGTCGATGTCGCCCGGGGAGGTGACCCGGGACGGGATGTGGCGGAAGACGAGCGTGGAGAGCTGCGGCTGCACCACGACATCGAAGCGCGGGTCGGCGGCGAGCAGCTTCCACCCCTCGGCGGCCAGGTCGCAGACCTCGTCGAACAGCTCACCGATGCCGTCGGCGCCCATGACGCGCAGCGTCATCCACAGCTTGAGCGCGTCGAACCGGCGGGTCGTCTGGAGGGACTTGTCGACCTGGTTGGGTATCCGCTCCTCGGCCATCCGGCGCGGGTTCAGATACTCCGCGTGGTACGTGGCGTGGCGCAGGGTCGCCCGGTCGCGGACCAGCAGGGCCGAGGAACTCACGGGCTGGAAGAAGGACTTGTGGTAGTCGACGGTCACGGAGTCGGCGTGCGCGATGCCTTCGAGGAGACCCCGGCGCTGGACGGAGGCCAGCAGCCCGCAGCCGTACGCGGCGTCGACATGCATCCAGGTGGCGAACTGCTCGCAGAGCGCGGCGATCTCGGGCAGCGGGTCGATGGAGCCGAAGTCCGTGGTGCCGGCGGTCGCGACGACGGCCATGGGCACGCCACCCTCGGCGACGCACTGCTCAAGGGCGCGGGCGAGGGCCACGGTCTGCATGCGCTTGTTGCTGTCGACGGGGACGGAGACCACCGCGTCCGGCCCGAGGCCGAGCAGTTTGGCGGACTTCTGCACGCTGAAGTGGCTGCACTCGGAGGTGAAGATCCGCAGCCGCGTGTAGTGCTCGGGCCGGACCTTCGCCTCCTCGCGGGCCAGCAGCAGGGCCTGGAGGTTGGACTGCGAACCGCCGCTGGTGAAGACGCCGTCGGCGGCCGGTCCGAGACCGATCCGCTCGGTGGTCCAGTCGATCAGCCGGCGCTCGATGAGGGTGCCGCCCGCGCTCTGGTCCCAGGTGTCCAGCGAGGAGTTGACCGCGGAGAGCACGGCCTCGCCGAGGACGGCGGGGATGACGACCGGGCAGTTGAGGTGGCCCAGGTAACGGGGGTGGTGGAAGTAGACGGCGTCGCGGAGGTAGACCTCGCCGAGTTCGTCGAGGGCGGCGGCGGCGTCGCCCAGCGGCCGGTCGAGGTCGATCGCGTCGACGACGGGGGAGAGCTCGTCGACACCGACCCCGCTGAAGGGGCGCTCGGTGGCTGCGAGTTTGGCCGCGACCCGTTCCACTCCTGCGGTGACGGTGCGCCGATAGTGCTCCGCAGTCGTGTTGTTGAGCAGGTGCGAACGCATGAAGGGGTCCTCCCGGGTGAGGGGAACTTCATCGCGTCCCTCCGGGCAGGAAAAGGGGGGACGAGGGGCGCGATGTCGAAGTGAGGTTAGCCTAACCTAACTCGATCACGGGCTGTTCCTCGCCCCCGTTGGGTGCAGGGTTTGTCCGCTTAGGTCAACTTTTGGGGGCTGCGGTTTGGTCCGGCCTGGCCCGGGGGGTGCTCTGTGGCTCGGTCCGGCCGGGGGTCCACTCTCCGGGGCGGCCCGGCCCGAGGGGGTGCTCCGCGGCCTGGTCCGGCCTGACCAGAGGATCCACTCCCCGGCCTGCCCCGGCCGGGCATCGGGATGGCCACTCCACCGCCCCGACCCGGCGAGGGGCCACTCCACGACCGCGGCCCGGCGAGGGGCTGCTCCGCGACCGCGGCCCGGTCAGGGGCCACTCCGCCACCGCGGCCCGGTCAGGGGCCACTCCGCCACCGCGGCCCAGCCAGGGGCCACTCCACCACCGCGGCCCAGCCAGGGGTCACTCCACCACCCCGCCCCGGCCAAGGGGCTACTCCATGGCCCCGCCCCGCGCGATCGTTTCCGCCCGCAGCTGCTCCTCGCTGAGCCCGCGCCGCCAGTACCCGACGAAGGTCACCCGCTTGCGGTCGAAGCCGCGCTCCTGGACCAGGTGGCGGCGGAGCGCGCGCACCTCGGACGACTCGCCCGCGATCCAGACGTACGGGGTGCCCTCCGGCAGTTCGGCGGCGCGGACGGCCTCCACGGCGGGCAGGGCCCCCTCGCTCCGGACGAGCCAGCGGATACGGGCCTTGGCGGCGGTGTTGAGCGCCTGCCGGTCCTCCGTCTTCGGCACCTCCAGCCAGACCTGGGCCGGCATCCCCGCCGGCAGCCACTCCAGCGCGGCGGAGGCGGCGGGCAGGGCCGTCTCGTCGGCCCAGATCAGCACCCAGTCGGTGTCCTTCGGCGGCCGGAAGCGTACGGAGGTGTTGTCCCGGACCGCGGGCCCCAGCACCTTGAGCCGGTCGCCCGACGCGGCCATGAGCGCCCAGCGGGAGGCGGGGCCGCCGTCACCGTGGAGCGCGAAGTCGATGTCGATCTCGGTGGATCCGTCGGCCGGTGCGCGCTGAGCCCGTACGGTGTACGAGCGCATCACGGCCCGTACGTCCTCGGGCAGCGCCCGCCATTTCGGGTACCAGGCCCCGTCCTCACCCTCCGGCACCACGGCCTCGCTCTGCCCGGGGTGCGGCAGGAAGATGGACAGGCTCTGGTCGCGGCCCCCGGCGCGGAACCCTTCGGCGCCCGGCCCGCCCAGGGTGATCCGGAGCATGGAGGGGCCGAGCCGCCTGACCCGCAGGACGGTCAGGTCGAAGAACCGGAACGGGGCGACATGGGGAACGGCGGCAGTCGTCGTCAACGAGGGCTCCTCCGGGGCAGGCCAGGAGCGGCGGACGGACGGGCCCGGCTCCGGCGGGGGCAGTCCGAAGGAAGGTTAGCCTAACCTTGCTAGACGGTCACGGTGTCGTGGGGCCGGAATCAGCGGTGTCGGCCCTGACGTGCGACGGGAATGGGCCTCCACGGCCCCGCTCCCACGGCACCTGCCCACGATGACGCCCGCCCCCACCACGCCCGAAACAGGACCCTCGCTCCCCGGGTGCGGGGGCCTACACCCCGAAGTCGGCCCGGCAGGCGTCGAGCCCCTCCACGCTGACGTCGACGTTCCGGTGCGCCTCCCACCCGGCCCGGTCCAGCCGCAGCCGCCGCAAGGTGACGGGAGCCCCGCGCACCACCTCCACGTGGAGGCCGTCCGGGGCGTACCCGAGCCGCCGCGAGACGCCGAGCGAGCGCAGGTTGTCCGTCATCGCATCGGAGACGGCGTACCGGGCGCCGAGCCCGTCGAAGGCCAGATGGAGGGCGGCGGCCCGCATCTCCGTCCCGATGCCCTGCCCCTGATGGACGAGACCGAGCCAGGACCCGGTCATCACCTCCCGCCGCACGCCGAACTCCCGCCCCATCAGATCCTGCCGCCCCACGACCTCGCCCTCGTGCAGCACGGCGAGGGAGAGCGTCCACTCCCGGACCGACCACCCGGCGACGGTGCCCAGCACGTGCTGGAACACGGCCCGGCCGACGTCATCGGGCTCACCGTCGGTCCACGGAAAGGTGAACGGCATCCGGTCCGGTGCGTGCACCCCGGCGGCGGCGACCGACGCCAGCTCGTCCAGGAGCCGTTCGTCGGGCAGGCGCAGTTCGAGGCGGGGGGTGCGGATGCGGAGCCCGTGGAGGGGCCAGTAACGCTGGTTCATAACAGAGAATCTGCCGAACGACCGACCGGGCCGTCGAACGGATTTCGCCCCCACGTCACCGCGCGGACCTTCCAACCGCCATCCCTCACAAGAGAGTTACGAGAAAGCAGGTCGGTTCCCGCTTGTAACCGACCGCAGTATGCGGCACTGTTGGCAGGTATGGGAGAAGGCACTTTGAAGTCACCGAGTTGCTGCGGTGGCAGCGGCGTCGAGCAGGACTACGACGTCCTCCAGTGGGACACCCGCGAGGGCTGCGAGGTGCGGCAGATCCTCGACCGCGTAGCCGACAAGTGGTCGCTGCTCGCCATAGCGCACCTGGAGCGCCGGACCCTGCGCTTCTCCGAGCTGCGCCGCCTGATCGACGGCATCAGCCAGCGCATGCTGACGGTGACCCTGCGCCAGCTCGAACGCGACGGCTTGGTGCGCCGTACGGTCTACCCGGTCGTCCCGCCCCGCGTGGAGTACGCGCTCACCCCGATGGGCGCGACCCTGCACACGACGATCCAGTCCCTCGTCGACTGGACCGAGGGCCACCAGCAGGAGATCGCGAAGGCCCGGGCGGAGTACGACAGCCGACAGGACGTGGACGCGGCCGTTTCCTGAGGCATGCGTTCTCGTGCATGTCCACGGGGGCGGCTTGGCGGATAGGGTGAAGTGGTGACCTCTCCTCAAGCGAATACCGGGCCGCTGCTGGACGAAGAGGCTCGGGAGGGCGCGGTGCGGCGCCTGCGTGAGGCGTACGCCGAGGAGGCCATCACCCACCAGGAGATGGACGAGCGCCTCGGCCAGGTGCTGGCCGCCACACACCACGGCGAGCTCGCGTCGGTTCTGGGCGCCCTCCCGGCGGAGAAGCCGGACACCACATCGACGATCGCCGCGGCCGGCGGACGGATACAGCGTCGGGGAGCGTGGCGGGTGCCCCGCTTCCTGAAGGTCGAGTCCGCCTTCGGGCGGGTGCGGCTGGATCTGTCCCGAGCGGTCTTCGAGCACCCGGTCGTCGACATCGAGCTGCAACTCGGCACCGGTGGAGCACGGATCACGGTGCCGCGCGACGCGACCGTCGAGGTCGAGGGCCTGAGCACCGAGTGGAAGGACCTGCGCTACAAGCCGCGGCGGCCTTCTGGGCCCGGCGGGCCGACGATCCGTTTCTCGGGGGCGATGGGGTACGGGCGGCTGAAGATCCGCCATGCGAGGCGCTGAGAGCAAGTGGGCCGTGGTCGGGGCCCGGCCCCCGGGCCCTACGGGATCAGCCGATTCGTGAACCCGGCCCACATACAGCCGCTCGTACGCGGCCGCGACCTCATCCGGGACGGGTTGCTCGATCATGAACCCCTGATCGAGGCATCCGGTCCCGGGTGGTGGGGCTGGTCGCGCCGGTGAACACCACGATCGGAGCCAGGCCCCGGAGGGAGAACCCCGCGCAGGTGTCGGCCACGCCGAGGTCATGCCTGCCCAGCCCCACGATGATCGAGCAGGGGCGGGTGGTGTGGTGCATGAGGTGGTGGTCCCACAGCTGCCGGGCGTCCGCCCAGAACTGCGCGGAGATCATGGTGCCTCGCCTTCCGTGAGCGCCGAGTCCGGCACCGCGAAGTCGTACGTCCACCGGAATCTTGATGCTGCGTGCACACCGATGGCGAACTCGACCGTTGTCCCCTCGTACCGCCGGAGAGGGAGGAGTGATCCCCGGCTGACGCGACCGCCCCGGCCGCCGTGGAACGATCCACGGCGGCCGGGGCGGCAGTCGGAGCATCAGGCGGCGGTCAGAGCTTCAAAACAGGGTCAGGTCGTCGGGAGGCCCAACTCCCTTGCGATCAGCATGCGCTGGACCTCGCTCGTCCCCTCGCCGATCTCCAGGATCTTCGAGTCGCGCCACATCCGCGCCACCGGGTACTCGTTCATGAAGCCGTAGCCGCCGTGGATCTGGGTGGCCTCGCGGGCGTTGTCCACCGCGACCGTGGAGGAGTACAGCTTCGCGATCGCCGCCTGCTTCTTGAACGGTTCGCCCGCCACCAGGCGGGAGGCCGCGTCGCGCCAGCCGATGCGGGACATGTGGGCGCGCATCTCCATGTCGGCGATCTTGAACTGGATCGCCTGGTTCGCGCCGATCGGCTTGCCGAACGCGTGGCGCTCGGCCGCGTACTTCACCGACTCGTCCACGCAGCCCTGCGCCAGACCCGTGGCCAGGGCCGAGATCGCCACCCGGCCCTCGTCCAGGATGCGCAGGAACTGGGCGTAGCCCCGGCCTTCCTCGCCGAGGAGGTTCGCCGCCGGGACGCGGACGTCGGCGAAGGAGAGCTCGCGGGTGTCCGAGGCGTTCCAGCCGACCTTGGAGTACGGGGCCGCGACCGTGAAGCCGGGGGTGCCGGAGGGGACGATGATCGCGGAGATCCGGGGGCGGCCGTCCTCCTTGCGGCCCGTCACCGCTGTGACCGTCACCAAGTCGGTGATGTCCGTACCGGAGTTGGTGATGAAGCACTTCGAGCCGTTGATCACCCACTCGTTGGTCGCCTCGTCCAGCACCGCCGTCGTCCGCGTGCCGCCCGCGTCCGAGCCGCCGTCCGGCTCGGTCAGGCCGAACGCGCCCAGCGCCTCGCCCGAGCAGAGCTTCGGCAGCCACCGCCGCTTCTGCTCCTCCGTACCGAAGAGGTGCAGCGGCATCGCTCCCAGCGACACCCCGGCCTCCAGGGTGATCGCCACCGAGGAGTCCACCCGGGCCAGTTCCTCCAGGGCGATCCCGAGCGCGAGGTAGTCGCCGCCCATGCCGCCGTACTCCTGCGGGAACGGCAGCCCGAACAGGCCCATCCGTCCCATCTCGCGCACGATCTCGTACGGGAATTCATGGCGCTCGTAGAAGTCGCCGATCTTCGGTGCGACCACATCGTGCGCGAACTCCTCGACCGTACGGCGCAGTTCCTCGTGTTCGGCGGTCAGCCGGTGGTCCAGGGACATGGGGTCACTCACTCCTTGTGGGAGAGGAAGAAGGGGGAGAGGTCAGGGCGCGGACCGTGCGGGATGGGCTCGGTCGTCCCAGGTGGTCGGCCAGCCAGATGCTGGTGGCGGTCAAGGCGTCCAGGTCGACGCCCGTTTCGATGCCGAGGCCGTCGAGCATCCAGACCAGGTCCTCGGTGGCCAGGTTGCCCGTGGCGCTCTTCGCGTACGGGCAGCCGCCCAGGCCGCCCGCCGAGGCGTCGATGGTGCTCACGCCGTGCTGGAGCGCCGCCAGGGTGTTGGAGAGCGCCTGGCCGTACGTGTCGTGGAAGTGGACGCCGATCGATGCGGTGGGGACGGCGGAATCGTTCAGGGCCGTCAGCAACGCCGTTACGTGGCCCGGCGTCGCCACCCCGATCGTGTCGCCCAGCGACAGCTCGTCGCAGCCCAGGTCCATCAGGGCCTTGGCCACCTTCACCACTTGGGCGACCGGCACCGCGCCTTCCCACGGGTCCCCGAAGCACATCGACAGGTACCCGCGGACGTGCAGGCCCTCCGTCTTCGCCCGGGCCACCACCGGCTCGAACATCGCCAGCGACTCGTCGACCGTGCGGTTCAGGTTCCGGGCCGCGAACGTCTCCGTCGCCGAGCCGAACACCGCGATGGACCGGGCCCCGAGCGCCAGCGCCCGGTCCAGTCCGCGTTCGTTCGGGACCAGGACGGGGAGCGTTACGTCGCCGATGTCCGCGACCTCGCCGAGGAGCGGGAACAGCGCCTCCGCGTCCGCCAGTTGGGGCACCCACTTCGGGTGGACGAAGCTCGTCGCCTCGATCGTGGTCAGGCCCGCCACCGCCAGGCGGCGGATGAACTCCGCCTTCACCTCCGTCGGGACCGTCTCCTTCTCGTTCTGGAGGCCGTCCCGGGCGCCTACTTCGTGGATGCGGACCCGGGAAGGGAGACCCGGTGCCGGGACCTTCATGGGGAGACCCTGTGCGCTCATGACGCCTCCTCCCCGTCGGTGAACGGAGCCACTACCGCCAGGATCTGGTCCATCGCCACCGTCGCGCCCGCCGTGACATCCAGCTCGGTGACCGTCCCCGCGTGCGGGGCCGAGATCACGTGTTCCATCTTCATCGCCTCCACCACGAGCAGGCTCTGACCTGCCTCGACCTCGTCCCCGACGGCCACCTTCACCACCGTGACCGTGCCCGGCATCGGCGCCGCCAGCGTGTCCGCCCCGGATCGGCCCGCCCCGCTCAGGGACGCCTCCACCGGGTCGTGGTCCTGGACGTGCCAGGTGTCGCCGTCCCGGCCCAGCCAGTCGCCGGAGCGGTGGAAGTGGTGCGTGAGGCCGTGGAGTTCGACCGTGACCCGGTCGGCCGTCACCGTCGCGGAGGCCGGGGTGCTCTGAGTAACGGGTTCAAGTCCCCCTACTCGCAAGGGAAAGAGCAGGGGGGCCCGCACACCCCCCGTCCGCCACCCGCTCGGCACCGAGAACGGGTCCGTCCAGCCCCCCGCGTCCGGCCGGGGCGCCAGGGCGTCGAGGCGGACCGCTGCGGCCGCCGCGTACACCTCGTCCGGTACGCCGTCCGGCACCAGGCCCTCCGCCTCGCGCTCCACCAGCCCCGTGTCGAGGTTGCCCGAGACCACGTCCGGGTGGGCCAGCAGGCGGCGCAGGAAGCCCGCGTTGGTCGGGACGCCCAGGGTCACCGTGTCCGCCAGGGCCGCCCGCAGTTTGCGGATCGCGGTCGCGCGGTCGGGGCCGTACGCGATGACCTTCGACAGCATCGGGTCGTACAGGCTGCCCACCGGCACGCCCTCGCTGAGCCCCGAATCCGTCCGCACCCCGCCGCCCTGCGGCTCGCGCAGCGCCAGCACCGTACCGCCGGAGGGCAGGAAGCCGCGGGAGGGGTCCTCGGCGCAGAGCCTTGCCTCGATCGCCCAGCCGGTCAGGGTGATGTCCTGCTGCGCGTACGGGAGTTGCTCGCCCGACGCCACCCGCAGCTGCCACTCCACCAGGTCCAGGCCGGTGATCAGCTCGGTGACCGGGTGCTCGACCTGGAGGCGGGTGTTCATCTCCATGAAGTAGTACGAGGCCGGGTCGTTGCCCGGGACGATGAACTCCACCGTCCCCGCGCCGACATAGCCGCAACTGCGCGCCGCCTGGACCGCTGCCTCGCCCATCGCCGCCCGGGGCGCCTCGTCCAGCAGGACGCTCGGAGCCTCCTCGATGATCTTCTGGTGGCGGCGCTGGAGCGAGCACTCGCGCTCGCCCAGGTGCACCACGTTGCCGTGGGCGTCGGCCAGCACCTGGATCTCGATGTGGCGCGGGCGGTCGATCCACCGCTCGACGAGGAGGGTGTCGTCGCCGAAGGAGGCGCGCGCCTCGCGCCTGGCCGCCGCGATCTCCTCCGCCAGCACCGCCGCGTCACGGACCAGGCGCATGCCCTTGCCGCCACCCCCGGCGGAGGGCTTCAGGAGAACCGGTGTGCCGATCTCCCTTGCGGCTTCCTCCAGTTGGGCGTCGGTGAGGCCGCTGCCGGAGGAGCCGGGGACCACCGGGACCCCGTATGCCGCGACCGTCTCCTTGGCCCGGATCTTGTCGCCCATGAGCGAGATCGCGGAGGCGGGCGGGCCGATGAAGACCAGGCCCGCTTCCGTGCAGGCGGCAGCGAACTCCGCGTTCTCCGCGAGGAATCCGTAGCCGGGGTGGACCGCCTGCGCTCCCGTCCGGCGGGCCGCTTCGAGGAGCGCGGGCACGTTCAGGTAGCTCTCGGACGCCGGCGGCGGGCCGATCCGTACCGCCGTGTCCGCCTCCCGTACGTGCCGGGCGTCGGCGTCCGCGTCGCTGAAGACCGCGACCGAGCGCACCCCCAGCTCGCGCAGGGTCCGGATCACCCGGACGGCGATCTCGCCGCGGTTGGCGACCAGCACGGTGTCGAACATCGTCGTCATCTGTTCCTCACATCCGGAAGACGCCGAAGCCGGGACCGGCCGGGTCCTTCTGGGGCAGCGGGGCGTTGGCGCAGGCCGTGAGGGCGAGGCCCAGCACCTGCCGGGTGTCCACGGGGTCGATCACGCCGTCGTCCCAGAGCCGGGCGGTGGCGTAGTACGCGTTGCCCTGGGTCTCGTACTGGGCGCGGATCGGGGCCTTGAACGTTTCTTCGTCCTCGGCGCTCCAGTCGTCGCCGAGCTGGTCGCGCTTGACGGTGGCCAGGACGGAGGCCGCCTGCTCGCCGCCCATCACGGAGATCTTGGCGTTGGGCCACATCCACAGGAAGCGGGGGCTGTACGCCCGGCCGCACATGGAGTAGTTGCCCGCCCCGTACGAACCGCCGACCACGACCGTCAGTTTCGGGACGCGGGTGGTGGCGACCGCCGTGACCATCTTGGCGCCGTGCTTGGCGATGCCGCCGTGCTCGTAGTCCTTGCCGACCATGAAGCCGGAGACGTTCTGGAGGAAGACGAGCGGGATGCCGCGCTGGTCGCACAGCTCGATGAAGTGCGCGCCCTTCTGGGCCGACTCGGCGAACAGGATGCCGTTGTTCGCGACGATGCCGACAGGGTGGCCGTGGATCCGGGCGAAGCCGGTGATCAGCGTCGTACCGTACTCCGCCTTGAACTCCTGGAAGCGGGAGCCGTCCACGATCCGGGCGATCACCTCGCGTACGTCGTACGGCGTGCGCGAGTCCACGGGCACCGCCCCGTACAGACCAGCCGGGTCCACCTTCGGCTCCTCGGCCGGTTCGACCGACCAGGGGAGCGGGGCGCGGTCCGGGAGGGTCGCGACGATGTTGCGGACGATGCGCAGCGCGTGTGCGTCGTCCTCGGCCAGGTGGTCGGTGACGCCGGAGATCCGGGAGTGGACCTCGCCGCCGCCCAGCTCCTCCGCCGTGACGACCTCACCGGTCGCGGCCTTCACCAGCGGCGGGCCGCCGAGGAAGATCGTGCCCTGGTTACGGACGATCACGGCCTCGTCGCTCATCGCCGGGACGTACGCCCCGCCCGCCGTGCAGGAGCCCAGCACCGCCGCGATCTGCGGAATGCCCGCCGCCGACATCCGGGCCTGGTTGTAGAAGATCCGCCCGAAGTGGTCCCGGTCGGGGAAGACCTCGTCCTGCATCGGGAGGAAGGCGCCGCCCGAGTCGACCAGGTAGAGGCAGGGGAGACGGTTCTCCAGGGCCACTTCCTGGGCGCGCAGGTGCTTCTTCACGGTCATCGGGTAGTACGTGCCGCCCTTGACGGTCGCGTCATTGGCGACGACCACGCACTCCCGGCCCGAGACCCGCCCGATCCCCGCGATCACGCCCGCGGCCGGGGCCTGGTCCCCGTACATCCCGTCCGCCGCCAGCGGGGCCAGCTCCAGGAACGGCGAACCCGGGTCGAGGAGGGTGTCCACCCGGTCCCGGGGGAGCAGCTTGCCGCGCGCCTCGTGGCGGGCCCGCGCCTTCTCACCCCCGCCCAGCCGTGCCGTGGCGAGCCGTGCCGCCAGCTCGTCGGAGAGCGCGTGATGCGCCGCCTCGTTGGCCTGCCAGGCCTCCGAGGCGGGATCGGCCGCGCTCGCCAGGACCGGTGCCTGCTCCATCGTGTCGAGCCCCCTTGCCCGTACCGCGATCATGTCAGTGGTGTTAATGACCGTTAACGCGTTTCCCTCAGGTTAACGAGCGCTAACGACCCTGTCTAGAATGAATCCTCATGAGCACCCATGCCGCCGCCCGCGTCGCGGCCCCCACCCGCCGTGAGCAGATCCTGCGGGAGGCCGCACGCCTGTTCGCCGAGCGCGGCTTCCACGGTGTCGGCGTCGACGAGATAGGCGCCGCGGTCGGTATCAGCGGCCCCGGCCTCTACCGCCACTTCCCCGGCAAGGACGCGATGCTCGCCGAGCTGCTGGTGGGCATCAGCGAGCGGCTCCTCGACGGCGGCCGCCTGCGGGTCTCGGAGGACGCCGAGCGGGGCGGCGGCTCCCCGGAGGCGCTTCTGGACGCGCTCATCGAGGGCCACATCGACTTCGCCCTCGACGACCGCCCCCTCATCACCCTCCACGACCGCGAGCTGGACCGGCTGCGCGACACGGACCGCAAGCGGGTGCGCCGGCTCCAGCGCGAGTACGTGGAGGTCTGGGTCGGGGTCGTACGCGCCCTCTACCCCGGCCTCCCCGAGAACGAGGCCCGCGTCACCGTGCACGCCGTCTTCGGCCTGCTGAACTCCACCCCGCACCTGGCCCGCCCGGAGGCCCGCCCCGGCCGCGAGGCCACCGCCGCGCTGCTGCACCGGCTGGCGCGCGGCGCGTTCGCGGCGGCGGGCCCTTCCTGAGCGGCAGACTCATCTCCTGGGCAACCCGGGAAGGGTTCTCCACGTCTGTCCGACCAGGACGAAGAGAATCGGGGAGCCTGACCATGGCCGTCTCGCTGGGCGAAGAGATCATGCTGTTGTCGCTGGACGACGCGACCGGCGCGGCGAAGGGGGAGTCGGCGGCGCGCTGGGGCGTGGCCGCGGGCATGCTGCTGGAGCTGGTCATGGCGGGCCGGGTCACGGTGAAGAGCGGCCGCGTCGAGGTCTTCGACCCGTCCCCGACCGGGGACACCCTGCTGGACGGGCGGCTCGACCGGCTGGCGCGGTGGGTCCACGGGGCCTCCAGCAGCCGCAAGGTGACCGACTGGCTGGCCCGGGACCACGCCAAGGGCTCACAGGACGTCGTGGACAGCCTCTGCGCCCGTGGCCTGGTGACCGAGGAGCGCCACCGGGCCCTCGGCGTCTTCCCCGTACGCCGCTATCCGGAGGCCGACGGCTCCGTCGAGCGGGAGCTGCGCGCCCGGCTGGCCGCCGTGGTGCTGCACGGGGCCGAGCCGGACGTCCGCAGCAGCGCACTGATCGCGCTGCTGCACGCCACGGGCATGCATCCGCAGACCTTCCCCGGCCTGCCGAAGAAGCAGGTGGCCCCGCGCATGGCGGAGGTCGCCGAGGGGCACTGGGTGGGCGTGAGCGTGCGGGAGGCGATCCGCAATCTCCAGGCGGCGATCTCCACGGTGACCGTGGTGACGGTCCTGTCGGTGGTCTCGTGAACGGCCTGGGCGGCGGTGGTTTCGTGCCCCGTCCGGACACCGGTGGTTTGGTGAACCGTCCGGACGCCGGTGGTTCGGTGAACCGTCCGGACACCAGCGGTTTGGTGAACCGTCCGGACACCAGCGGTTCGGTGAACCGCCCGGGCACCATCGAGCTGACGGCCGGAACCCTCCGGCCCCACCGCATCGTCGAGGTCGACGCGCTGCGCGGCTTCGCCCTCTGCGGCATCTTCCTGGCCAACGTCCTGGTGATGGCGGGCCTCGACGGGCAGCGCGGCGGCGGACCGGACGCCACAGCCGCGGACCAGGTGGCGCAGTGGCTCGTCATGATGTTCGTGCAGACCAAGTTCTACCTGCTGTTCTCCTTCCTCTTCGGCTACAGCTTCACCCTCCAGATGGCCTCGGCCGAACGCGACGGCGCCTCCTTCAGGCCCAGGATGCTGCGCCGTCTGCTCGGCCTGTTCGTGCTCGGCGCCCTGCACGCCGTCCTGTTGTACCCCGGCGACATCCTCACCACGTACGCCGTCCTCGGCCTGGTCCTCCTCGCCGTCCGGGCCGCCGACCCGGCCGGGGTGTGGCGTGCCGCGCTCTGGGTGTACGGGGCCGTCGCCACGCTCTACCTGCTCCTCGCGGCGCTCCTCGCCCTGGTGGACCCGGGCGACGAGGACGGGGCCCTCGCCACCCGGACGGCCGAGCTGACCGCCGCGTACCGGGGCGGCCCGGCCGATGTCGTCCGCGCCAACATGGATGCCTGGGGCGACCTCGTGGCCGGGCTCTTCATGATGGGAGGCATGGTCGTCGCCGCGTTCCTGGCCGGGTTCGTGGCGGGGCGGCGCCGCCTGCTGACGGACGCCCCGGCCCGCGCGGTCCGGCTGCGCCGGATCTGTGTCTGGGGCTTCGCCGTCGGGCTGCCCGGCGGCGCGCTCATGGCGGCGGGCATGGTGGGACCGCTGGGCGCCCGCTGGGAGGTCCCGCTGTTCCTCGTCGGAATGATCACCGCCCCGGCGCTCAGCGCCGCGTACGCCGGCGGCCTCCTCCTCTGGTTCACCACCCCGCGCGGTGCCCGCCTCGCCGCCCGGCTGGCCCCGGCGGGCCGCATGGCCCTCACCAACTACCTGACGCAGTCGCTCGTGATGGCCCTCGTCTTCACCGGTTACGGGGCGGCCCTGTACGGCCGGGCCGGTGCGGCGGCCGTGGTGGGCGGGGCGTTGCTCTTCTACGGGTTCCAACTCGCCGCCTCCGCCTGGCTGATGAGGCGCCACCGCCTCGGCCCGGTCGAACGGCTGCTGCGTGCGGTCACGTTGTGGGGGCGGCCGTCGCCCCGCGTCTGAAGGCCGTTCTCAGGCCGTCGTCAGGTGATCGTGCGTCCAGGCGGCGAACGTGGTCACCGGAATCCCGAGCGCCCGGGCGAGTTCGGGGCGGGCCGGCTGGGTGACGGCGTTGCTCCAGAGGTGTCCGGCGCCCCACGTCGGCATGCCCGCCGCGAGGGCCTCGTCGAGGCTCATCGTCGGTGCCTCCACCCGTACGTTCCACGCGGCGGACAGCGTCCGGGCGACCTCCTCCATGGTGAGCAGATCCCCGGCGAGCTCCAGCTCCACCCGGTGGAAGCGGTCGGGATCCCGTACGGCGTGGGAGACGGCCGCGCCGATGTCCTCGGTCGCCACCAGCGCCAGGACCGTGTCCGGCAGCAGGACCGTCGCCAGGCCGCCTTCGGGTCCGTGGGGCGCCAGTTGGGGCAGGTTGTCCATGAAGAACGCGGGCTTGACCACGGTCCAGCGGGCGAAGCCCGCCCCGCGCACCTGCTCCAGGATCGCCTGCTTGGTGTCGAAGTAGCCCTCCAGCGCCGCCCACCGGCCCGCCGCCCAGCCCGGTGTCTCCGTGTGCCGCCCGACCCCGCTGGTCGAGGACTGGACGAACTGGGGTACGCCGACGGCCCGCGCCGCCTCGATCAGATGGGTCGCCTGGGCCAGCTCCGCGCCGAAGTCGATCCCGGTCCCGGCCCCGTCCATCGGCGGCATCTGCACCGAGAACACGGCACGGACGCCCGCGCAGGCCGGATCCAGCGAGGGCCGGTCGGCGAGGTCTCCGGTGACCAGTTCGACGCCCAGCGCCTCGACGGCCTGCGCGCGCGGGGAGTGCGGGTTGCGCACCAGCGCGCGCACCGGCACGTTCGCCGCCAGCAGCGCCCGGGTGACGGCCCCGCCCTGACGTCCGGTGGCACCGGTGACCAGTACGGGGGCGGAACGTGATGCCATGGCTGTGTCTCCTCGCGGGTCGGGAACGGCGCAGCTGGGGGAGAGCTGCGTACCCAGGGAGCGGCGCAGCTCGGGGAACGTGAAACGGCGGGGCCCGCCGTTTCCTGCTCGGTACGATATGGCGGGGCCCGCCACTTGGCAAGGAGGGCCACTTGGCAAGGAGCCACTCGGCGAGGAGCCACTTGGCGAGGAGAGCCACTTGGCAAGGAGCCACTTGGCGAGGAGAGCCACTTGGCAAGGAGCCACTTGGCGAGGAGAGAAGGAGAGCACGTGCCCGGTCAGCGCTCGGACGCCCGCCGCAACTACAGCCGCATCCTCGCCGTGGCGGAGGCGGAGGTCGCCCGGCACGGCGCCGCCGCCTCCCTCGAACAGGTCGCCCGTACCGCCGGTGTCGGCTCCGCCACCGTGCGCCGCCACTTCCCCACCCGGCAGGCCCTGCTCGAAGCCGTCTTCCAGGAACGCATCCAGGCCCTCTGCGACCGGGCGGACGCGCTGAGCCGGTCCGGCGACAGCCGGACCGCCCTGCTGGACTGGCTCCACGACCTCGTGCGGTACGCCGTCTCCGCCCGCGGCCTGGCCGACGCCCTCACCTACGAGCCCCCCACCGAGCCCCCCCGCACGGACGCCCCCGCTGAAGCGCCCACCACCGTCCCCACCACCGCGCCCGCCGACGCCTCCCCCCACGGCCCGACCGCCACCCCCACCGCCACCCCCGCGCCGCACTCCTGCGCCGCGCTGCTCGAAAGCGCGGCCACCCCCCTGCTCCGGCGCGCCCTGCGCGACGAGGTGGTCAGGCCGGGCGTCACCTTCCACGACCTGATCACCCTCGCCGTCGGCATCGCCCTGGCCACCGAGCACCACGCGGAACCGATGGTCCAGGCCGACCGCCTCTTCACGCTCACCGTCGAGGGGCTCAGCCCCCGTCCTTGACCGAGACCGTGACGTGGTCCACCCGCATCGGATGGCCCGGTTCGGTGTCCGGCCCGGCCGTGGCGCCGTCCGCCTCCGGGAGCTTGCCGCCGATCGCCACGTTGAGGATCAGGAACACCCCGTGGTCCACCGCCCGCTTCCAGGTCCCGGCGTCCATCCGGTCGGCGCTCACCCGGTGGTACACGCGGCCGTCCAGATACCAGCGGACCTCGTCCGCGCCCAGGTCCACTTCCACGGCGTACGAGTGGAACTCCGTACGGCAGGTCGCGCACGGCTGCGGACCCGAGGTCAGCCCCACGGGCTCCTCGCACGGCCCGCCGTCCAGCACCCCGCAGTGCATCGAGCCGAAGACGGTGTCCCGGCCGTTGACGGACTCCATGATGTCCAGCTCACCGACGCCCGGCCACCCCGTGTACCCGTCGCGCAGCGAGGCGCCCAGGGTCCAGAACGCCGGCCAGTAGCCCGCCGCCTTCGGCCCGGTCACGTCCGGCAGCGCGATCGACGCCTCGATCCGCAGCACCCCGCCGGGCGGCGGCGCGAAGTCGGAACGTACGGTCTCGATCCGGCCCGAACTCCACTGGTCACCCTTCCTGGTGGGGACGATCTCCAGTGCGCCCTTCCCGTCCAGGCGGACGTTGTCGGTGGAGTCGGTCATGGTCTCGATCTCGCCGGTTCCCCACTGCGGGGCCGGGCAGCCGGGGTAGCAGGTGCCGATGTCGTACTGCCAGTTCACGGGGGAGGGGCGGCTGCCCGCGGCCCCCTCGAAGTCGTCCCGCAGCAGCTCGGTCCAGCCGTCGGCTCCGGGGGCCGCAGGGGTTGTGGCCGTCGGCAGCGCCCCCGCCTCCGTCAGCAGCCGCTCCAGCCTCGGGGTGAGGACGACGGCCGCCACGTTCGTCAGGTGGGCGTCGTCCCGGTAGAGCAGGATGCGGTCCCTTACGGCCGGGCAGGTCGGGCCGTCCCCCGGGCACAGGACCGGGTTCACGCTGATGGACCGTACGCCCGGCACCTTCCCCGCCGCGATCCGCCGCGCCAGCGGATCGGCCGGGACCGCCTCCGCCCGGTCGAACGCACAGGCGGCGGCATCATCGGGAGAGCCGGAGACGCAGGCGGGGATGTCCGTACCGGGTACGGGGGTGTCCTCGATGTACACGATCGGGGCGCCGGTCTCCCGCAGCGGGCGCAGGGTCTTCTCCCAGGCGGAGGTGAGGAGTTCACGGTCATCGGTGTACCGGTTGAGGGAGGCGATCACGATGAGCCGGGGCGTGGGCCCCGTACGCAACCGCTCCAGGACGTCCGCACGCCAGGTGTCGCACTCCCGGTAGGTGCGGCCCAGTTGAGGGCTCTCCACCGTCAACTGCGGTAGCGGGCAACCCTGCTTGACCAACTCCTGGAGCGCCCAGCCGCGTTGGGCGGCCAGCGCCAGCATCGGGGAGAACCACTGGCCCGCGTGCGAGTCGCCGAGCAGCACGATCCGGTCCGGGCTCTCCACCGCCCCGAACAGGCACTCCGGGCTCCGCGTCACCTCCGGGGCGACCTGGCAGCCCTCGTCCGGCGGGAAGTCCTTGCGCGCCTGCGCCGGGCTCGGCACCACCGGGCCGTCCCCTGCGGAGGCCCCGAGCAGCGACGGCCCGGCGGCGGCGCCCGGCGGGAGACCCTTGACGTCGACCGGCGTGGTCGGGCCCATCAGGTGCAGCGTCGCCGTGCCCACCACCAGGGCCAGCGCGACCGGCAGCACGATGGCGGAGACGCCCACCGCCAAGCCCCGGCGCGGGAGTTCGGAGACCGTACGGCTGCGGCGCAGCGGCTGCTCGACCCAGCGCATCGTGGCGAGGGCGGGCAGTACGGCCGCCAGCGTCAGCGCGGTCTTCGCGGGCCAGCCCAGCGTGCCGAACCGGGCCTCGGCGAGGACGAGCACCGGCCAGTGCCACAGGTACAGGTTGTACGAGAGCCGCCCGACCGCCCGGGGCCCCCGCCCCGCCAGCAGCCGCCCGACCCCGTAGGTGCCCTGGACGTTCCGCTCGCCCCGGCCGGGTATCGCGGCGAGGATCACGGCGGCGGTGGCCAGGGTCGGGACGAGCGCCGCGTAACCGGGGTACGGCGTCGAGGCGTCGTACGCCACCACGCACCAGCCGATCGCCACGGCCCCGCCCCAGCCGCACAGCAGTCGCAGCGGACGCGGGCCGCGCAGCAGGTGCCACGGCAGCAGCGCGAGCAGCGCCCCGACGCCGAACTGCCAGACGCGTGAGGGCGTTCCGAGGTACGCGAGCGAGACCGAGTGCTCCGTCCAGTGCAGGGACAGCGCGAACGAGCCGAGGACCAGCACCCCGGTGACCAGCGCCACGGCCGACCGCACGGCCCGGCCCCGGCGGACCGCACGGGTGGCGCAGAGGACGACGACCGCGAGGAGCGGGGCCCAGAAGAGGTAGAACTGCTCCTCCACGGCGAGCGACCAGAAGTGCAGCAGCGGGCTCTGGTCGTGCCCGGCGGCGAGGTAGTCGGTCTGCTGGGAGACGAACCGCCAGTTGGCGACGGAGAGCGCCGCCGCGAGGACGTCGTACTCCAGGTCGGTGCGGCGCAGCGGTACGGTCAGCCAGGCCCCGGCCACCGCCACGGCCGCGAGCACCACGGCCGCCGAGGGCAGCAGGCGCCGGGCCCGGCGGGAGAAGAAGTCGCCGAGCCGGATGCGGCCGGTACTGATCGCCTCGCGGACGAGCAGGCCGGTGATCAGGTAGCCGGAGATGACGAAGAAGACGTCGACCCCGATGAACCCGCCCGCCGTGCCCGGGATTTCGGCGTGGAAGGCAAGGACGGAGAGGACGGCGACCGCGCGCAGCCCCTCGATGTCGGGCCGGAAGGTGGAGCGGTGCGGGCTCGGCCCGGACTCGCCGCCGCCGGAGCGCGCGGCGGGTGGTGCGGGCGGCGGGACGGAGGCCGGTGCGGAGGTCTGCGCGGATCGCTTCCGGCGTGGGCCGGGAGCCAGGAGGAAGGGCATGGTGGTGAGGCCTTTCAGCGCGGCTCAGCCCGACCAGGGGAGCATGGGGTTGACCCATCCCGAGGCGAGCAGACCGGTGAGCAGGAGGACGGCGGAGGCGGCGAGGGTCTCGGGCCAGCGGCGGGGCAGCATGCCGGGTGCGGGGCGCGGGTGCGGGGCCGTACGGGAGCGCAGGGCGGCGAGCAGCTTCGCGGACCGCCCCACCGGACGGGGCCCGGCCTCTGCGGGATGGGGCTTGGCTCCTGCGGGATTGGGCTTGGCTTCTGCCGGATGGAGTCCGGCTTCTGCGGGATGGGGCCTGGCTTCTGCGGGACGGAGCTCGGCCCCCGCCGAATGGAGCGCAGCCTCCGCCGGATGGACCTCGTCCCCCACCGGGAGGATCTCAGCCCCCACCGGACGGCTCCCAGCCCTCGTCGGACGCAGCTCGGCCAACAGGTCCCGTACCAGCGGCACATTGATGTGGAGCTGCACCAACAGGTACAGGCCCAGGCCCCAGTTGGGCTCCCAGCCGTTACGGGCCACGGCCAGCGCGATGCCCGTCGCCGCCGCCCCGTTGGAGAGGACCAGCCAGACCAGCGAGACGCCCACCACCCGGCGGGCCATCGACCCCGAACTCCCCTTGTTCTGCGCCCCTGTGGGCACCCAGGCGGCGCTGCGCCCCCGCAGCGTGTGCAGGAACGCGGTGGCGGCGGCCACGCTGGTGAGGACGTTGGCCCGGATGACCTCGACCCGCCACCGGGTCCGGCTGATCCGGGGGAGCAGCACATGCCAGAGCCAGAGCGGGGCGAGCAGCGGCAGGACGTGCCAGGGCCGGATGTGGTCCGGATACCAGAACATCATCACCAGTGGCGGCAGCGGCGCGGCGAAGGTGTTCACGGCCGTGGTGAGGTACCCGACGACTCCCTCGTAGAAGCAGAGCCGCATCCGCCAGGGCGCCCGCATCCGCTTCAGGACCGGGGTCCCGAGCAGATGGAGGTTGCCCATCGCCCACCGGTACTGCTGGTTGACGAAGGAGGTGAGCTCGTCGGGCGAGGTCCCCTTGGCGACCAGCACGGGGACGTACTGCGTGCGGAACCCCTTCTCGTGCAGCGCGAGCCCGGTGTACAGGTCCTCGCTGTGGTCGAGCCGGGCGAAGCCGCCGGCCAGGTCGATCGCGCTGCGCCGGTAGACGGCGTTGGAGCCGCAGCAGATGGCGGCGTCACTGGCATCCCGGGACGGCTGGATCCAGCGGAAGAACCACTCCTGGGCGGAGCCCGCGGCGCGCTGGATCCACCCCATGTCCTCGTCGGTGTCGAACCACTGCGGGCTCTGCACGATGCCGACGGCGGGGTCGGCGAGGTACGGCACCAGGTGGCGCAGGAAGTCCGGGCGGGGCGCGAAGTCCGCGTCCAGGATCGCGATGTACTCCGAACTGCTCAGCGTGAGGGCGTGGTTGAGGTTGCCCGCCTTCTTCAGGTGGCCCCGGTCGGGGCGGACGACGTACTCGTACCCGTACGAGGCGGCCAGCGCGGCGACCTCGGGCCGGTCGCCGTCGTCCAGCACCCAGACGGTCAGCGCGCCCGGCCAGTCCACGGCGGCGACCGCGCGGTAGGCGTTGGCGAGGATGGGGAGCGGCTCGCCGCAGGTCGGCAAGTACAGGTCCACGGAGGGCAGTTCGGCGGGCTGCCAGGCACGGATGAGGATCTCGTGCGACGGCCGGGTCAGCCGCCGCTTGCGCAGGCTGTTGACGGAGGAGAGCAGGAGTGCCACGACGTTCAGCCCGAGGATCGCGAGGAACGCCCAGAGCGCCGGGGTCCGCAGGGCGAAGGCGAACATGGTGGCCGCGGTGAAGACGAAGGCGAGTGAACTGCTCACCAGGACCCAGCGGCGCTGCGGCCCGAAGTACCAGTACAGCTCGTCGTCGGACGGTGGTTGCGGAAGGTGATGCACGGTCATAAAGCCCCCCACGGCTGTGTATGTACCCGTTTCAGGTGGCCCACCCTAGTGCCAAAGGTATAGACCACTTGCGCGAGAGCGAGGTGGTGGGCGGAAATGAGACAGCGGATTGGCGTGACTCAATTGGTCCAGACCTCTGGGCGTTCCCATTCGACCGGCCGCACCCGTCGGGCCGAGGAAGGCGCAGGTCACGGGCGGATGAACAATCCCGGAAGAGTCCGGAAGAGTTACGGGGGCTTGCGGCGGGAGCGCCCTGCGTACGGGACGGCCGGGGTGTCCGGCGTACGGGATACCGGGCACGCCCCGCACCCCGGACGGCACAATGGGTGCATGCCGATACCCAGCCGCGCCGCCCTCGTCGACCACCTCGTCCGTACGCGTATCGCGGGGGACGTCGCCACGCCACGCGACAACAACCTCTCCCACTACCGCAAGCTCGCCAACGGTGACCGCCACTACTGGCTGGGCCTGGAGCTCGGCGACCGCTGGACCGACGAGCAGGACGTGCTCGCGGTGATGGCCGAGCGCTGCGGAGTGAACGACGACCCCGCCCACCGGACGGGCCAGGACACCATCGATCCCGAGCTGACGGTGGACGCCCTGGAGCGGATGGCGGCCCGCCTGCGCAAGGCGGCGGACGGCCGGGAGCGCGTCCTGTTCGCCACCGGCCACCCGGGCGGCCTGCTGGACGTGCACCGGCAGACGGCGGACGCGCTGCGCCGGGCGGGCTGCGAGATCGTCCGCATCCCGTCGGGGCTGATGGCGGACGAGGGCATGGTCTTCCAGTTCGCCGACGTGGCGATGCTGGAGCGCGGGGCGACCCTCTGGCACACCCACTCCCCGGCCCCGATGGCCGCCATCCTGGACGCCATGGCGCACCTGGGCCGCCCGCTGCCCGACCTCGTCGTCGCGGACCACGGCTGGGCGGGGTGCGCGGGCCAGCGGGGGCTGGACGCGATCGGTTACGCGGACTGCAACGACCCGGCCCTCTTCCTCGGCGAGTCGGAGGGCACCCTCCAGGTCACCGTCCCCCTGGACGACCACGTCACCGACCCGCGCTTCTACGACCCGATGACGGAGTACCTGCTGCACGCGGCGGGACTGCTGGAGGAGGAGGCGACGCCGGAGCCCGCGGGGCCTGTGGCGCCGCCCCTCGCGGAGGAGCCTGCGGCGTAGGGCCTGGGGCGGGGCCCCTCGCGGAGGAGCCCGCGGCATAAGGCCTGGGGCGGGGCCGTGAGGCTGAGGCTCAGGAGCCGGGGGGCTGCCGCTGTTCCCGCCGACGCCGCTGCTCATGCCCCGGCGTCGGGTCCAGATACACCCGCCGGACCGACGGGAACCGCTCCCGCAACTGTGCCTCCGCCTCCTCGCACGCCCACTCGACCTCCTCGGCGGTGGCCATGTCCCGGAAGTCGATCTTCGCGGCGATCAGGATCTCGCTCGGCCCCTGGATGAGCGTGGTCAGCTCCAGTACGCCGACGATGTGCGGTACGGACTTCAGCTCCTCGCGCACCCCCGCCCGCATCGCCGCGGGCAGCGGCCGCCCGATGAGCAGTTGCGCGTTGGACCGCCCGAGCACCCAGGCCACGTACACCAGGAGCAGGCCGATCAGGCAGGACGCGATCCCGTCCCAGACCCCCGACCCCGTGAGCTGCCCGCCGAGCAGCCCGCCCGCCGCCAGCAGCAGTCCGATCAGGGCCGCCGAGTCCTCCATGACGACGGCCTTCACGGCGGTGTCGGGCGTGTGGCGCAGGTAGTACGTGTCCGGCACTCGCAGCCGGGCCGCCTCGCGCCGGACCTGTTTGACGCCGGTGCGCAGGGAGTAGCCCTCCAGCAGGAAGGCGACGCCGAGGACCACGTACGAGACGAGCGGGTCGCCCAGCTCCTCGCCCGCGATCAGGGTGTGCACCCCGTCGTAGATCGAGAAGACCGCACCGCCGACGAAGGTGGCGATGGAGGCGAGCATGGCCCAGATGTAGCGTTCGGGGCCGTAACCGAGGGGGTGGTCCTCGTCGGCCGGCTTCTCGCTCCGCTTGAGCGCGGTGAGGAGCATGACCTCGGTGACGGTGTCCGCGACCGAGTGGGCCGCCTCGGAGAGCATCGCGCTCGACCCGCTGATCAGCCCGGCGACGGCCTTCGCCACGGCGATGCCGAGGTTGGCGAGGGCCGCCACGATCACCGTGAAGGTGGACTCCCCGCCATCAGCTTTCGAGTCGCTCATGGTGGGGAGTATGTCCGAAATGGGGCGGCAGGCGGTGCTCATCCCGCCGCTGGTCAACGAGGGACCCGGACGACACCCTCCTGGATGACGGTGATCGCCAGGCGCCCGTCGGCGGTGTGGATACGGGCCTGGCCCAGCCCCCGCCCGCCGGAGGCCGACGGCGACTCCTGGTCGTACAGCAGCCACTCGTCCGCCCGGAAGGGCCGGTGGAACCACATCGCGTGGTCCAGGCTCGCCCCGACCACGTCCCCGACCGCCCAGCCGCCCCGCCCGTGGGCCAGGAGCACCGAGTCCAGGAGCGTCATGTCGGAGACGTACGTGGCCATGCAGACGTGCAGCAGCGGGTCGTCCGCGAGCTTGCCGTTGGTCCGGAACCAGACCTGCGAGCGCGGCTCGCGCGCCTCGCCCACCGTGCCGAACGGCGGCGCGTCCACATACCGCAGGTCGACGGCGGCCCGCGCCTCGATCAGCCGGTCGGCCATTCCGGGGTCGGCGAAGAGGTGCGCGTACCGCGGCAGCATCTCGGCGGCCGTGGGCAGGGTCTCCGGATCGGGGGAGGCGGGCATGTCCGCCTGGTGCTCCAGCCCGTCCTCGTACGTCTGGAAGGACGCGGAGAGGTGGAAGATCGGCTGCCCGTGCTGGACGGCGACGACCCGGCGGGTGGTGAAGGACTTCCCGTCGCGGATGCGGTCGACGCTGTAGACGATGGGCGCGCCCGGATCACCGGCCCGCAGGAAGTACGCGTGCAGGGAGTGGGCCACCCGCTCGGCGGGGACGGTACGGCCCGCGGCGACCAGCGCCTGGGCCGCGACCTGCCCGCCGAACACCCGGGGCACGACCGAACTGCGGCTCGCGCCCCGGAAGATGTCCCGCTCGATCTGCTCCAGGTCGAGCAGATCGAGCAGGGAATCGAGTGCTGCGCTCATGGAGTGAACGTAGTCCTTACCGCCTTGTGGAAGGGCGTGCTGCCTACAGCCCCATCGACTTGGCGATGATCGACTTCATGACCTCGCTGGTGCCGCCGTAGATGCGGTTGACCCGGTTGTCCGCGTACAGGCGGGCGATCGGGTACTCGTTCATGAAGCCGTAGCCGCCGTGGAGCTGGAGGCAGCGGTCGATGACGCGGTGGGCGACCTCGGTGCAGAACAGCTTGGCGGAGGCGGCCTCCGCCGCCGTGAGTTCACCGGCGTCCAGGGCCTCCAGGGCGCGGTCGGCGACGGCCTGGGCCGCGTCCACCTCGGCCTGGCAGGCGGCCAGCTCGAACTTGGTGTTCTGGAAGGAGGCGACGGTCTTGCCGAAGACCGTGCGCTCCTGCACGTACTCCTTGGCGAACCGGACGGCTGCGGCGGCCTGCGCGTACGCGCCGAAGGCGATGCCCCAGCGCTCGGAGGCCAGGTTGGTGCCGAGGTAGCCGAAGCCCTTGTTCTCCTCGCCCATGAGGTCCTCGACCGGGACCTTGACGTCGACGAACGCCAGCTCGGCGGTGTCGGAGGTCTTCAGGCCGAGCTTGTCGAGCTTGCGGCCGACCGAGTAGCCCTCGGACTTGGTGTCGACGGCGAAGAGGGAGATGCCGAAGCGGCGGTCGTCCTCGCGCGGGGCGGCGGTACGGGCACAGACGATCACGCGGTCGGCGTGGACGCCACCGGTGATGAAGGTCTTCGCGCCGTTGAGGACGTAGTGCGTGCCGTCCTCGGAGAGCTTGGCGGTGGTCTTCATGCCCGCGACGTCGGAGCCGGTGCCCGGCTCGGTCATCGCGAGGGCCCACATCTCCTCGCCGGTCGCGAACTTCGGCAGCCAGCGCTTCTTCTGCTCGTCGGTGGCGAGCATCTTGATGTACGGGAGGCCGAGCAGCGTGTGCACGCCGGAGCCGCCGAAGGAGACACCCGCGCGGGAGGTCTCCTCGTAGATGACGGCCTCGTACTTGTGCGAGTCGATGCCCGCGCCGCCGTACTCCTCGTCGACCTCGATACCGAAGATGCCCAGCTCACCGAGCTTGAGGTAGAAGTCACGCGGCACCTCACCGGCGGCGAACCACTCGTCGTACACCGGCACGACCTCGGCGGCGATGAAGGCGCGGATGGTCTCCCGGAACGCCTCGTGGTCCTCGTTGAATACCGTACGGCGCACGGGGTGCCTCCTTGGTCGGCTGGTGTGTCGGTCGCTCGCGCACGCTCACCGGGCAGGGCTAAGCGCTTGCTCATTCCCTATCGAAGTTACCGGTCGGTCAAGGAGCTGTCCAGGGTGATGCTGAGCACGCGCGTGGGCGTTGTCAGTGGTGTGGTGCACGATCGATGGAAGCGCATCGGTACGGGGGATGCGGGTGGGTGCGGGTGGAGGGGACATCGTGACGATCATGAACCAGCAGGTGGCGGAGCACGCGTTCTTGCTCCCGCTGTACGAGGACGACTACTTCCCGGACCACGTCCTGGACCGGGGCCGGGCGGTGCTGCTGCGCCTGTGCGAGCGGATCGAGGCCGAACGGCCGGGGGACCTGTCGGCGCTGTACCGCCTGACCGAGGGGGCGACGGAGGAGTTCAACGCCCTGGAGGCGGAGTTCGAGGCGGCGGGCAGCGAGATCGAGACGGTGGCCCGGGAGGAGATAGGCGAGGCGTTCTGGTTCATCGCGCAGGCGTACGGCTTCGAGGACGCGGACGGGGAGGAACTGATCGCGGCACGGGAGTGGTGAGGGGGGTCGGGGGCGTCAGCCCGTACGTCGCCCCGCCCCATCGTTCGGCGGCTCCGCCCGTACGACGGTGAGCGCGGCGCGGATGGCCTCCACGGCCTCCATCAGCCGGGCCCGCGAGGCCGGTGACGCCCGCGCCAGGACGGCCGCCAGCCGCTCCTCGCGCAGGTCCCGCAGCCGGTCCAGGTGCGCCCGCCCCTGCGCGGTCAGCCGCAGCTCGACCTCGCGCCGACTGGCCGTGCTGGAGGACCGCCGTACGAAGCCGATGGCCTCCAGCCGGTCGCACAGGCGGCTCACCGACGACGGGGCGGCCTCCAGCTCCGCGCCGAGCCGCCGCAGATTGATGCCCTCCCGCCGTTCGAGCACGTACATCACCCGGAGCTGCGGCGCGGACACGGTGACGGGCGAGGACGTGTCGGGGGCCCGCGCCCAGTAGACCTCCAGCAGCTCGATGACCCCGCGCACCGCCCTCGCCACATCGCGAAGCCGGTGATCAGGGCCGGATTGCTCTACGCCCATGCTGGAACACCCTCGGTCGAGCTGCGGCCCCGTCCACGCCTGCGGGCAGGTCCTTCATAGCGTTGACGCCCCAGCCGTTCCGAAACCCATGATTCTTCTTCCGGCGCCGCGCGGGGGCGCGGCCGCGGGGGCGTCGAATTCCCGCGAAATGGATCGAAAAACGCACGAGTTCACAGACATGGTGCCGAAGGTGCCGGGCACGAGGCTGGCAGCGGTTGCTCAGGAAGTGAGCACGGCGGAATCATTCACGTGCGATCGAAGATCGAAGGAGCACTTATGAGCGAGAACCTGTGGGGCTACCAGCCGACCGCCGGCCACACCGCCGGTACCGACCTGATCGGTTACAAGGTCGAGGCGACGGACGGCAGCATCGGCAAGGTCGACAAGCACTCCGACGACGTCACGTCCTCGTACCTGGTGGTCGACACCGGCGTATGGATCTTCGGCAAGCACGTCCTGCTCCCGGCGGGCACGGTCAGCCGGATCGACGCCGACGACAAGAAGGTCTACATAGACCTCACGAAGGACCAGATCAAGGAAGCCCCGGAGTTCGACAAGGACAAGCACATCGGCGACTCGGACTTCCACCGCACGACGGGTGAGTACTACGGGCGCCACCGCCGCGTCTGAGCGGACGGTGTGAGGCCGGCGGATACCGGCGTACGGGCAGCGGGCGGGGCGGAACGCGGATCATCGC
>NZ_JBHYVE010000042.1:26202-52755 GCF_042750035.1 Streptomyces sp. NPDC059452 | reverse complement strand
ACGTCCTGTGGGCCATGATCCGTGACGGACAGCGCTACCAAGGTTCACCTCCCGTCACGGCTGCGGCTTGACATCACGATTGGGAAGTCCTTTCCTGCGGTCCTGCACCGTAGCGCCCAAGTCGTGACCTGAACGGCCCCGGGGCCCGAACCCCCAGGCCCGCGCCGCTTTTCCGGAGCCCGTCACTCCGCCGGGCTCCGGCCTTCGCCCCTCCCCACGTCACAGGACTCGCACACATGTGCCAGGCTGTGCCAGCGCCGGACGTCGGATGCCGGACGGAGAGAAGAAGTCGGGGAGGGGAGCGCCGGTGGCCGCCATACCGCTGACACGCACGCACCGGATACTCATCGGGATCGTCGTCGCCGGTGCGGTGATCATCGCCGCGATCGGGTTCGCGGGCTCCTACGCGGCCGTGCGCGAGCTGGCCGAGGCCAAGGGGTTCGGGCAGTTCTCCCTGGTCTTCCCGATCGGCATCGACGCCGGGATCTGTGTCCTGCTCGCCCTGTTCCCTGTCAAGTTCTTGTGTTCAAACTCTCGACTCCGTAGTCAGCGTGACCAAATCAAGAGCGTCGCCTGTTGTAGACCCGGCCGTCAGGCGATCTATATCTCCCGTACAGCGCGCCCGCGGCTACAACAGGCAGCTCCACTGGGCACAAGCTCCCAAGCCTCTCCGGGCTATACGGTTCGATCAGCTCGGCTCTTCAACCAATACGCACGAGCCAGGCCCTTCTCGTCTGGATGAGCAGCAAGGCGCGCGAAGATCCACGCTGTCCGTGGATCTAGTCCTGGGCGCCGCTTGGTCATACGGAGAGCGCGCCAAGTCGTCACGGGGGCGAGTAGCCAGCGACTGATGGCGATTCCCCCGAACTCGCGTGCCAGCCTAGACAACTTCGCCGCTCCCTTCGTGCGGCTGGTCAAGCTGCTGCTCACGCTTGCGCTGCTCGACTCGTAGGAGTTCGATCTCCTTGGCGAGCTTGGCCAGCCTGAGGTGCTCCCCGCCCTCGTCATAGGGGTAAATACCCAAGTCGAAAGCCGTAGCATGGCGTTCGATGTCGTCCGCCGTCTGCTGGAGGTAGAAGGCCCTCTCGCGCCACTTGTAGTATCCGGTGAAGCCTGCTGCTGCAGCAACGGCGAAGGTGATGCCCATGGCCCAGTACTTGAGCGGAGGCGGAGTATCAGCGAGGGCAGAGACTGCCGTTCCACCCAGAGACCCCAGAATGATGATGGCCTGGGCGAAATTGTGCTTCCTCCTGTACTTTCTTCCGTCCTTACGTAGGCCGTCAAGCTCCGCCGGGATCGAGTCCTTATACGAGTATTGGCGGTCTGGGACCGGAAGCCCGAGGCGAGCGGCATCCAGAAGGCGCAGTTCCTCCGCAGCTTCAAGTTCGATCTTGAGCTCGCGCGCCTTCTTTCTGTAGTGCCCCTGTGCGTTCTTCTCTATGAACCGGATCCCCCAGAAGGTCCCTGCGCTGAGCACGAAAATAGGGATGACGATCTTGTTCGCGAGGGCGATGGCAGACCACCCAACGGCCACGTTCGCAACGATGAAGGTGAAGAGCAGGACGACGGCAAGGGTGCCAGATAGCCAGCGGATTGTCGTCTGGGCGGTTCTGATCCGTAAGGCGACCCGGATCTCAGAGATAGACTTTTTGTGCCCAAGTAGGCGATTCACCCGTCCTGCTGTGTCCGGCGGAGTGCCCTCCATCATTCCCAACCTCTCTCTCCGTAAGGGTTGAACCGCGGGGACCGGGTGAGGCGCAGGCACCTGGCCGCGGCTCACCGTTGCATCGCCCGGAAGAACCCCGGGTTCCCCCTCACGCTGCACGGAACGGGTGCTTCGCTGCAAGGCAATGACAAGGAACACCCCACTGAGCACACCGACAAGCATGATCAATGAGCCCACGCCGACAGCAACGAGAATCGGATAGGCGGCTTCCAAGATCTTCCCCGTTAGTTCGTGATCACATCGCCAGCTTCGTTGACCGAACTGCAACAAGCCCATCAACGTGGCGAAGCGTCAGGCTAGTTGCCCACGCCAGCGATGGCGTGTGACTGCCGGATTCGGCCACGTAAGTGGCCAGATCTCTTCGGCGTTGGGGAACTCGTCAGGCCCCGGGTGAGAAGGACAGAGTCGTCGGAGCGTCCTGAGCGGGACCTATGCCAGCGGGGAGGCCATTTCGTCAACGGTCAGTCTGAGATGTGGACACGCACGACCGCCTCGCCCACTGCGCTACATCGTGGAAATCGAACCAGGTAGAGCCGTTGCCTCTGTCGTCCCTTGAGGCAGCGCGAGACACGTCGTCCCGAGGAGGCCATGGCAAGAGTCGTCCTGTGAGCTGGTGTTCTCACGCAGTCGGTGGGCGAAACACCACTACGTTGTCAGGAGTCGGGACAGGTTGTGCTGACGTGCCCCGCTCTTGGGTGAGTACGGCGCCGGCGAGGGTGAGGCCGGTGACCTGGTGGCGGAGTTCGTCGATCTCGGCCTTCTGGTTCGCGATGGTCTTCCTGAGCTTGGTGACGGTCTCGCGGAGTCGTTTCTCGGTCTCGGGTACCTGCTGCGTCTCGTTGCGGACGCGTTCGTAAAACTCGTTCTTCAGGTCTGCGTGCCGCTTCATGAGGGCCATGCGGTGGACGTCGGCTTCGACGGCCAGGGCGGTAACGGTGAGGCTACCGTTGGAGACAGTGGGCTGCCCGGCCAGGAGGCGGTCCATGGCCTCGCGGACGCGGATGCGCTCGTCTTGGTGCTGCTCGGTCATGTCAGAGCCTCGATGGTCTGGGTAGTGGCGTCATGGGTCGCGGCTGTCTCGCGCAGCCTGGCAGCATTGGCCTGCAGTTTCCGGGCGATGGGACCGGGTGCACGGTCGGCTAGCTGATCGATCTCGTCGGCTCGCGCACGTAGTTGGCGGGCATGAGTGTCGGTGCGGACTGTATTGCCGCAGCCAGATGTACAGGCGTACTGCCTCGGGGCGGTGGCGCCCGGCTCGGGTTCGCAGAGCGCGTTGTCATGCTTGAAAGCGCAGATGAGGAACGCATCAGGGTTGTCGTAGAGGACAATGCCGTCCCGGGCCAGGAACGCGGTGGCCTTCTTCGCAAAGGTCTTTGGTACGAGACGGCCTTCGAAGCGGGGCGCTTGTCCGGCCGCCGTGACGGCTCGGCGGGCCGCGGGACCGGAGATCTTTTCGCCGGCCGCGGTGCGGTCGCGGAAGCGAGCGGCGGTGTCGGCGGCCGCCAGGGCGGTCTCGACGTCGAGGACGCTGTGCAGGCCGCGGCGGCTGCGGGAGGCATAGCCGCTGGAGGTTCGGGTGTCCAGGACAGTACGCATGTGGCCGTACTGGATGGCCAGGGCGGCCAATCCGCCGGGCCGACGGGCGACGTGCCAGGCCAGGGTACGGCGGAACCGGGACATGCCGATCGCGCCGAACGGGTCCTCGGGGATGAGCTGATCAAGTAGCCCCCGTGCCTCGGCCTCACGGTTCACCCAGGTGACAAAGGCTTCGATCCGCCGGTTCAAAGACGCACGCCGCATCGCTCCTTGGCTCTGCTTGCCGCCGGGGCGATGCACGTCGTGATGGGCAGCACTGAGGAGGAGCTCGTCCTCGGGGACCATGCGTTCCAGGACCCGGATAGCGCGGACGACCGGTGCGATCGCGACCCAGGGGACTTCGCGGATCTCGCCGGCGGAAGTGTGGTTGCCGTTGTCGTCGAGGACGTTCTTGAAGTGATAAGTGCGGATCAGGTGCCGGCCTTCGGTGCCGTCTGTAGTCGGCTCGGGGTCGGGGCAGCAGCCCGATCGCAGGGCCTGAACTTCCTGAGGGCGCATACCGGTGAGGTAGACGATCACGATGGCGGCGGCGGTGCCAAGTTGCTGCATCAGAGTGGTGGCCTCGCTAAAGGCGATGTGTTCGCGCCAGGGTCTGCCCTCGATCTGTCCTGTGACCGGGACATTCAGCGGGCAGGGGGCCGGGCGCTCCAGAACAAGGTTCTGGATGTTGTGCAGTTTGACGAGGCGCTCGATCTGGGCGTGGGTAGCTCCGGTGTGTGCCGCGACGTAGTCGCGGGCCAGGTAAAGCCTGCCCTTTACGTGCGCGGCGGGGAGCGGGGCACCCGAGTCGATGAGCGGGAGCAGATACTCCTTGAGTGTGGTCCGGCTCGCTGGTGTGGCGATGCTGCTCGCTGCCACGTCCATCAGGCGGCGCTGTTCGGCCCAGGCCGCCAAGATGTCGTCGGCGAAGTCGTTGACGAACCGCAACGCCCAGATGAGCAGCGGCCCCAGGACCTGCGGGGCAAGCGGTTCGGTCGAGTTCTCCGCATTGTCAGTACCGTCAGCGGCAGGAAGGTAGTCGTCCATGCCCTCGGACTCCCACGGCGGGCAGCTGATGCCTGCGGGGCGGGCGCTGAGTTGGTCGTACACCCATAGGTCGGTGAAGTAGCCGAAGACCATTTCGGCATGCACCCGGCTGATGCCCTCGTCCCGGCGCTCTGCCGCGTACGCCTGCCACTGGTCTTTGGTGCAGTCCACAAGGCGGGTGATGCCTTGCTGGTGTAGCCAGCGAGCCAGCCGGAACCACTCGCAGTACTTCTGCATCATGGTCGAAGCCGAGCCCCGTCCCCGGGCCGAAAGCCCCTTGGTACGAAGGAAGGTAGGTCTCCGCTCGCCGTTGATCAGGGACCAGACCACGAGCTTCATCTCGTCCCGCAAGGGCGCCGGGCAGTTCTTCCAGTGGATCGAGATCAGGGTGGCACCCGGATTGTCGATGAGAGGAGCCAGGGACCAGACGGCATCGCGGTAGCGGGAGTTGAGGTGGGTGTTTCCGGGGTTGATCCACTGGGACAGCACCACGGAGCTGTCCGGAGTGGGTGTCGGCAGGATGTAGGGGTCGGCTTCGTGGGCGAGAGCACTGGTCACGGCGCGAGGTCTCCCTTCAGCAGGAGGTGGACGAGGGCGCGGTCATCACTGCCGGCACGGGCCAGGGCAGCGCCCCAGGCTGCGGCGCCGATCTTGTCGCGCAGATCTTCCAGCCGCAGCAAGTGGCCCTGCCACCGCCTGTCCCACGTGCCGTCATCCAGCACGGAGCGCAGACTTTCGAGCTGCTGTTGCAGTAGCGCGAGGCGGGGATGGTGTCCTGGGTGGACATAGGCGTTCTTGCAGGCCAGGCAGAGCATGAAGTCAGCCCCACAGCCGCCTTCCGGTGCTGGCCAGGGACTGGCTGACTCGTCCTCGCAGTCCGCCGTGACCGTCTGTTCGTGAGCGGGGTCCGGGGCGCCGGTGAGATGCCCGCCAAAGACCGCGGCCTCAGCTTGCTCCAAGGCTTCCTCGGCGGCGTCCGCGAAGACACTCCGTGAGGCGCGCTGCACGTTCTCGTCGGGCAGGACGTAGACGCGTTCATTAGTGCTCTGGGAATGCTGCCGGGGCTGGCCTCCGCGAGTCACCGTCGTGCGGCGTACCCGCTGGAAGGGCGAGCCACCGAGGTCGTGTGCCCTCTGCCAGCGGTCTGCGTCGTTGTAGGCGATACCGAAGGACAAGGGGCCCACGGGGCGCGGGCGCTCGGTGTTCTGGTGCCGGTGGGCCTCCTTCGCCGGGGCGTACAGGCGCGCGACCATCAGCAGATCAGTGCCCGGCACCAGCCGGGCGGCCAGGTCACGGCCATGCGCGGTGACCTCCAGCGCCTGCGTGATCAGCCGTCCCGGGGAGGCGGCACCGGAGTCGGTGATGTTCTCGGTGGAGAACCACCGCCCCCGGCCCGCCCGGTGCTTCTCCACCTGGACCTGGTAGGTGATCGAGGTCTTCTCTCCCACGGACGGACCGGTGGTCGGAGCAGGCATCCGGTCGTAGATCTTCAGGTTCCAGGCGAACTGGTCAGTGAGGAGGACCGCCAGCGCCGTCAGCTCCATGCGCGACAAGAACAACCGGCCCCAGGTCTGCTCGGTGCCGGCTCCGCCGAGGAGACTGCGGTGGTCCACATGGGGCTGCCCGCTCGGCAGGATGGTGCGCGGGACATCTCCCGTACGTGCGAGATGGTCCAGGACTTCTCCGAGGCGCCCGCCCCGGCTGTCTTCCTCCAGCTCGCCCGCCCGCCACGCCCTCAGCAGACGGGTGTTCTCCTCGATCCGCAACCATGCCGCCCTGAACTGCCGCTGTGCGGCCAGCACGACGCGCTTGCGCTCGTCATCCTCGTAGGACTGCTTGCTCGGCTTCGCGGCGGGGAAGCGCCGCAGCAATTCCTCCGTCACAGGCCCGCCGGCAAACTGCGGCGCCTGCTGAAGCAGCAGGCGCACCGTACTCAGCACAGCCTTTCCGGTGACCGTACTCACGTGCCGGGCACGCCAGCGCTTGAGCACCGCAACGGTCACGCCGTCCAGATCCTCTGGAGTGTTGTCCAGCTCGGACAGGAACGTGGCGAAGACCATCAGCCTCGACCAGCAGGTCTTGGCGGTCTCATGGCTGGTCCAGGCCATCGACCGAGCCGCGTACAGCCGGGCCAGCGAACGCTGCAAGGGCTCGGGGACCGGCAACTCGGAGAAGTCGAACTCCCTCGCGTAGCCAGTCTTGTTGACCACGGTGACCGTGAGTCCGTCCGGCCCTAGCGGCGATTCGGTGCGGTGATCCGCCGGCGGAAGCCCGGCCCGATGGCCACGCCGGCTCACGATGCCTCCCCGAGAAGGACACCAATGTCCTGGATACCAGCAGACTCACGGGCAAGGCGGGCAAAGACGTCGTCCAGGTTGCTGCGCTCCTCGTCCCGCTCATCGCTGTTCTCGGCGGCGGCAAGGATCGACTCCAGCTGTAGATGCGCGACGGGCGCCAGATAGTGCCGCTTCGTCGTTTCCACATCCGCGTGCCCCAATAGCGTCTTCACCAGCCACCACGGGTCACCGAAGAGCAGTGCGAAGTCCCGCCGGTCCTTCTGCGAGAGCCCGAAGCGGTTCTCCATCAGCTCGTTCAGCACCACCAGCATGTAGAGCGCGTACGAGTGCCGGGCGGAGTGCGGCGTCGCGTACGGACTCTTGCCTCGTACCTCCGCCAGCCGGAACCCCCGCCCCAACTCCCGCTCCTTTGGTGCGAGAAGAACCTCTTCGCAGCGCAAGTTCGCGGAACTGAACACACCGTTCCACCGGTCCGGAGCCATCGGCAGGCCCTGCTCAGACAGCCACAGCCAGGCCGGTTCTGGCCCCTCCGGCCCCTCCATGAACAGCCACTGCCGCTCGCGCCACCCGAGTCGGCCCAGCTCTCGGCCGCCGACGACACCATCCTGGCCCACCCACTCCACCATCGGCTTCAGCCCTCGCGTCACCTTCGTGACCAGCCTCATCACGGGCAAGCGCTCATAGCGGCCCTCCGCCTGGGCACGCTGAACCGCCCACGCCCGCTCCGACTCGATGTACGCCTCGACCTGCCCGACCGCACCCACCGACGCGTAGAACGTCCTCCCCTTCTTTGCCCTGGTCACCGCTCCGGCGATGACTCCATGGCAGTACCTGCCACGCCGCAGCTGCTGCGTGGGCAACTCGAACGTCAGCAGCGAGCCGCCCTCCTGCCGCCGCAGCCCGGAACTGAGCAACAACTGCACGAAGGCCGTGTTCCGCAGCTCAGTCCGCGCATCCCACCCCGGCACCGGTGCCCCAGCCTTGTCGTGGCCACGCAACCCGACGTCCGACCACAGAGCCCAGGTGCGCGGCGTCAGCCACGACACCCGCGCACTGACCGAGTCCGCCGCCCGGTCCTCACGCCGCGAGACGTCCACCGGCAACGGCCGGACCTTCCCCCACGTGAACAGCTTCGTGAACGCAGCCGCCTCTCGATTCCACTTCGTCCCGCTGATCCGCTCGGGATTCGCTGGCGCCTCGCACCGCCAGTTCCGGTAGTCGGCCAGGTCCTGCTCCGTGGCCTTCCGCCACGGCACCCGTCGCGAGGACAGGAACTCCAGCAGCAGCCGGATGTCCGTCGCGTAGTTCCGCTTCGTCTCACGCTCCAGGTTCCGGAACTCCTTCGAGCGGACGAAGTCCAGCAAGTCCGTATCCACCGCTCCGTCCGGCCGGACGAACACCGGGTCACCGGGCCGCAGCCCGATCTGGGCCACAGCCTCTGGCAGATCCCGCACCCCCAACACCCCGTCTGGCGGCAGAGCACCCCACCGCCCCGGATCCGGCACCCACACCACAAACCACGAACCCACCAGATACCTCCCTTGGCGCTTGAACTCATTCAATCATCAGGGAAGCCCTGGACCTCCTCCTCACCTGGATGCGCATCCCCTTCCCGCTGCTGCGCCAGACGGCGTGGCTGCTGACCGCCGCGACCATCGCGTTCAACGGCGCCGCCTCCTGGCCCGACCCGCTCGGCACCGCGATGCACGCGGTGATCCCGGTCCTGTTCGTCGTCTCCGTGGAGGCCGCCCGCCACGCGGTGGGCCGGATCGCGGACATCACGGCCGACAAGCACATGGAGGGCGTACGCCTCACCCGCTGGCTGCTCTCTCCCATACCGACGTTCAAGCTGTGGCGGCGCATGAATATCTCTATGCCGCACTGACTCGCCAGGGACGTGAGGCACGTCTTGTCACTCGTTCGTGGCTCACAAGTATCTACAACGCATGAGTCACGTTAGGTACGGCATGAACGCCGATACCTTTCAAGCTGAGCGTGCCCTGTCCTCCAGTGGAGACCCGCAGAGCACCCGATGGGTCATCCTCGATCCCCAGCTTTCGATGCACCGGGAGGGGACGGACTTCCTAACGTTCCTGCACGGTGCTGACCGGTCCGTGAACACCATCAGGGTCTACGCCGGGCGCCTGGCCTTGTTCCTGACCTGGTGCGCCGAGTACGCGGTCGACTGGAGGACCGTCACGCTCGCCTCGATGGCGCGCTTTCGGTTCTGGCTGGAGTCCACGGTCGGCAGGCGAGGCAAGCCTCGTTCCGGGGCGACGGTCAGCGCGACGATCACGGCGGTGGTGGAGTACCTGCGGTACTGCGCTCTTCACGGCGTGATCGCGCCGGAGGTGGCGGACCGCTTGTCGCAGCCGCGCTACCTCGCGACACCGCCGCCTGGCTTCAATGCCGGTGAGCGCGGGCAGTTCCGCACGGTGCGCGCGAAGGCGATCAAGTCCCGCGAGGTTGAGAAGCCCTACGAAGCTCTGTCCGAGGAGCAGGTCATCGCGGTGGTGGCTGGCTGTCGTACGGCTCGCGACCGGTTCTTGGTGGGGTTGATGCTGGCGACCGGAATCCGTATCGGGGAGGCTCTGGGGCTGCGTCGGCAGGACATGCACTTCCTGCCCGATTCCCGCGCCTTGGGCTGCAGCGTTTCCGGGGCCCACATCCACGTGCGCCACCGCCGGGACAACGAGAACAAGGCCCTGGCCAAGTCCCGCTATCCGCGCGTCGTGCCGGTCGACGGGCCCACAGTGGCCGAGTACGTGGCCTATCGCGCCGACCGCGATGCCGTGGTCGAGGCCGAAGCAAACGACCTGGTCTTCGTCAACCTCTACCAGCGGCCTCTGGGCAAGGCGATGACCTATCAGGCGGCGAAGGGCATGTTCGAGCGGCTGTCGCGGCAGTGCGGATTCGTCGTGCGCCCGCACATGCTGCGGCACACCGCCGCGACGGCCTGGGTTAGGGCCGGCGTGCCGATCGACGTCGTGCAGCAGCTGATGGGGCATGTGTCGGCGGCGTCCACCGCGATCTACCTTCACGCGAATGAGCATGAGAAGCGGGAGGCCGTGGAGCGCGTAGCCGCTCAGCGGGAGGTGGCTGCGCGATGAAGCAGGTGATCGCTGCAGCCCTGCCCTCGCGCCTGGAGCCCGAGACGCCGGGGGCTGGCTGGTTGGCTTGGCTGCGCCAACACGTGCAGCCCGACTGGCGTCCGGGCGAGTGGGACCACGAGCGGATGTTCTTCGACGGCGATCTGGACAGCGACGCCACCGGTGCGTCTCGTTGCAAGGTTGTCGCCTGCCAAGCGCCGTGCCCTGGTCGTGTCGGCCGGTGCTCTCCCTGCGCAGCTGCCGCCCGGTCGAGCGATGTGCCGGACGATGAGTTCGACGCCACGCACCAGCCGGCCCGGAAGCGACGCGTACGCGGAATGTCGGACCGTGAGGTGTGTCTGGTCGCCGACAGTTCAAGGCGATGTGCACGGGAATCGGTAAGTCATGGACTCTGTCCCACGCATGCCTCAACCTTCAGCGAGTGCAGAAGACGCCGCCCCGAGCTGAGCGTTGCGGACTGGCAGCGCTCGGCGCGCCCTCAGCCGCTGATGCACCAGGGAGAATGCCTCGTCGGCGGGTGCCTCCGTGAACAGCAACAACTCCGGTTATGCGTGTCACACCATGGAAAGTGGCGCCGCGAGCTCAGCAGCGGCACCCACACTCCCGACCAGCTTTTGGAGTGGGCAGCCGCTACCGGTCCGTTCCTCCAGGTCCATCAGTTCTGGTGCGGCGGGCTTCACCCCGTCGTCGCCCACGAACTGCTGCTCGGCCTGCAGGAACGCGACCAGGCAGGGCTGAGCATCAGTCCGCTCGCGGTGCGGCTCGCCATCGCGGCCGTCGTCGGCGTGGACAGCTTGTGCGGCCTGGACTTGTCGTCACTGCGGTTCGGCAGGGAGAAGGGCAGCAGCCCGGCGCGCGCCTTGTTGGGGCAGATCCAGCGCATGGTCGAGCGCGCTCACCGGCAGTACGAGGGGGCCGACCCGATGGCGGGCGAGGTCTGGGACGCGGCCGCCGTGGGCCTGTGGGCCGCGACCCATCGCCGCTACGATGCGGTGAAGGGCGACATCGACTTCCGTGGCGTCCGGCAGCAGTGGTTGCGCACAGTGCTCATGGAATGGGCCCGCTCGGTTCGGCCGACCATCCAAGATCTACGCACCTCCCTTCTGGCCTTCTCCGCCGCATCCGAGGGACTAGCCCAGCGAGCTGGCGGCGGCGCTCCCTCACGTCTCGGCGCCGCGGACATGACGGCGGCCGTCGACGCGATCAAAAAGTCCCGGAAGAAGGACGGGAAGCCCCGGGCGTCCGCCACCCAGGACAAGCTGGTCAGAGCATGGTTCGCCGTGTTGGAGTTCGCGCGTGCGAGTGGGCTTATGGACGATGTTCCCGGCGCCTTCAGCCGGGCCCGCCACCACCGTGTGGCTCCCATCGAGGTCAATGAGGAACACGTCGGCCGGGCCTTGCCCGACACCGTCATTCGGCAGCTGGACGCCCAGCTGCATCTGCTGGATGTCTCCCATCGGGGCTGGCCGAAAGATCTCTCGCAGCTGTTCCATCAGACCGTCTACGCCGTGCTGCGCGACACCGGGCGCCGCCTGGGTGAGGTCGCGAGCCTCAAGGCGGGCTGCGTCGAGCAGGAGGACGATCACTACCAACTGGTCTACGACAACCACAAAGCCAAGCGGAACGGCCGCCGCCTGCCCATCTCGCAGAGCACAGCCGAGCTGATCACCCGCTGGGAACAGCGCCGTGCCGAACTCCCGCTGACCGAGCGTGCAAGACGGTGGCTCTTCCCCAGCGCCATGCACGGCTCCGGCCGCGGGAATGGGCACATCCGCGGTGACAGCATCTCGGCGGTACTGCGCACCTGGGTCGACGCACTCCCCTGCATCGATAGCGACATCCCGGGGCCCGACGGGCAGCCGCTGCCCTTCGACCGCTCCCAGATCAGCGCCCACGCCTTCCGCCACACCTACGCCCAGCGGCTTGCAGACGCCGGTGTACCCGTCGATGTCCTGCGCGACCTGATGGATCACACCTCGGTCGATACGACCATGGGCTACTACCAGGTGACCTTGAAGCGTAAGCGGGAGGCCGTGCGAACCCTGGCGCCCCTGGCCGTGGACCGCACCGGACGGTCGGCTCCTCTCGCCCAGAGCAAGTACGAGATCGCCTCGGTCGCCGTCCCGTTCGGCAACTGCACCGAGCCATCCAACGTCAAAGCCGGCGGCGGCTCCTGTCCTCTTCGATTCCAGTGCTCAGGCTGCCCCTTCTACCGCCCCGACCCGTCCTACCTGCCGGCAATCGAAGATCACGTACGTGATCTGAAAGCAGACCGCGAGACAGCTGACGCCGTCGGGGCAGCCGACTTCGTGTTGATCAACATCAACGCTGAGATCGACAGCTACCAGGACGTTGCCGCCACCATGCGCGACCAGCTCGCTACGCTGCCCGACGATGAACGACATGAGGTCGAGGAAGCAAGCAAGATCCTCCGCAAGTCTCGGGCCAGCGCGTCTCACAAGCTCCTGCCGCTGACAGTGATCAAGCCGCGCGAGGAGGGCCAGTGAGCAATCACGAAGCCCGAGCTGCCGCGCTCAAGGCAGCGCGTAAGCGCGACAGCCAGGACAAGCGCCGCCGCGTCCTGGAGGTTCTTGACTCCCTGCAGCGCGCTGGAGCGAAGATCACGTTCGCCAGGGTGGCGAAGGAGGCGGGCGTCTCCAGCTGGCTCGCGTACTCACCGGGGCTGCGCGAACACATCGACGCCGCCCGTCGGCGCCAGGAGGAACTCGGCATCGAGGCGACAGCCGACGCCGTCCCACAACAGACCCGCGTCAGCAACGCCAGTCTCAAGACCGACCTCTCACTCGCCCAGCAGCAGGTCAAGGAGCTCCGGGAAGAGCGCAACCGGCTGCGCGAGCGGCTGCGCATCCAGCTCGGCACGGAACTGAACCACACTGACAGCAGCGAACTCACGGCTCGCGTGGAGGAGTTGAACCGCGCGAACGCGGCACTCACCAAAGATCTCCAGCAAGCCCAAGCCGACAACAATGCGCTGCGCGACACGATCGAGGGCCTGGAGGACGACCTGACCGCAGCCCGGCAGAGTCTGCGCAAGATGATGCGCGCCAAGTAGATCCAGATCAGGCTGCCACCACTCAACACCGGCGCGACTGCAACGCCCGTACCATGCCGGTGCTGAGCACAGCCCCGCCCGAAGGAGGAACAAGCCCATGGCCCCGCGGCGGAGCCCGGTACGCCCAATCCACTTCCTCCTGGCCCCGCGCATGGCGCGGCGCCTGTACCTGTGGACGCTGGACAACCCCGGCCTCACCTACCGGGAAGCGTTGAAGTGGGAGAGCCTCTGGCAGCTTGAGCGTGCCCGGCTGCGGAAGGCCTACGGACGATGGCTGTGGCGCTTGAGGGCGCCTTGGCCGGAACGGACTCCTCTGCGCACCGGACTGTTCAGCCCACGGTTCCTCGCGGAAATGCGGTCTGCTCAGAGACTCGTGAACGGCAGCTGAACGCAACCGTGTCGAGTGGGGCCTCGCGCCAACGGCCGGACGCCAACCAACCGCTCGCCTTGAGGCGGCCGAATCCCAGAAGGGGAGGACGTGGAGAACCGGTTCGCAGGAGGGTGCACGTTGTGTTCCGTGCAGGTCGCGGCACGCGGCGGGTTCGTACAGAGAAGTGAGAGCGGCACATGGGAGCTGCGCTGCGCAACATGCCGATACGTTGACGAGCTCGCCGAGGCGGATGACTTCGACCCGGACGAGATCGTCCTGCCCGTGGCACCACCGCCGGGATCCGCTCCCGTCCTGCACCTTCGTGTTCTCGGACTGAACCGATCCTGTTGGAAGTGCGGAAGGGACATCACCTGCATCGCAGGCCTATACCCAGCCCGTCCAGCACGCGGCTACTGCGGGCTCTTCACCACAGAGAACGCCCGAACCATGGCACTCGCCGTGCAGCTCCTGGAGCGAAACGACCGGGCGGATCTGACGGCACAGGTCAAGTCCCGATACAGCAGGACCATGCGCGAACGACAGCTGACGAACGGGTGCCGACACTGCGATGCACTCCAAGGCAACTTCCCTGTCCAGGAAGAGGCATTCGATCACGTCGTGGCAGCTGGCGGGCCGGACGGACTCGACACCCTCCTCGTCGCCGAGTGCCCTGCCCTCGATTGGCAGGCGATTGTGCACGACAACGGTGGCGGTGTCATCGCCGTCTGACACGAGGTCATACAGAGGTCAGCTGGTACTCACTCCAGCCCCGTGAGAGGGGAATCAGAGGCCGCCTCTCGCCCACTCTCATTAAGGAAGGTCGATCTTTCCAGTCTCTACCGTACGAACACCCACACGCTCCAGCGTGCCGTTCATCACCTTAAGGACAAGTGAGAGAGTCTCCTCGTCTTCAATAACGCTGAATACTTCGTCGACCTTCCGGCGAACACGCCGCTTCTCGTCCGTGATCTGATCGATCCTCGCATCGTAAAGATTCTTCTGCAATTCTCCAAATGCACCCAGAACGGACTTGACCTTCTTTTCTGGATCGCCGGCCGCGAACTGAAGGTCCGCATACCTACTGACCCACCAGACAGGGCCCAGCACAGGATCAGAGAGTCGATCGAGCAGAAGATCGAGTTCAACCGTCTCTCGTGCGTACGCCGTGCGTAGAGCAGTTTCTTCTTCGGCTCTGCGCAGCGCTGCTTCTTTCGCCTGCTTGGCTACCCGAATGCGCACGCTTCCTTCCACCTGGACGCGCCGCTCGTCATCCCACAGCGCCTGACAGAGCACGGCGTTCATGGCATCCTCCGCAATGGCGGAGTGCAGCAGCCGATGATTGCGCGCCACATCCGCCAGCTCTTCCCGAAGCAGGTCGCGGACAAGCGCTCCGGGATCCCGAGGGCAAGGCATCGTGGAATCCGGATTCAAACGCCACTCATAGCGAACTAGGGCACGGTAATAAAGTCCGCGATCCCTACTTTCCAGAGGCACGGAGAAGGAGCGACGGATGGATTTCCGCCACTCCTTCAACCATCCGAAGATCGAACTCATTGCGCTTCGCCGACCGCCTCATTTGCGCTGCGGAGGGTCTGCCCTGTTACCTCATTTTCCGGTGGGGCCCCGGGTGGAGCATCAACTCCACTAACATCCTGCCGAATCTCTGCGACCAGCGCTTCGATCAGAACGTTCTTCAGTGGCCCTTCTTCCGTAAATACGGCCTTGATGAACGGGCTCGCGATTCCTGGAGCGCGGCCGAGAGCGATAATTATCGCTACCACGGGACCTTGGGAAATTTGCCCGTTCTCGGCGCTTTGGCGCCAGCTCAGCAATACGTTCTGAGCGTGGGAGGGATCGTCGCTGGCCTGGAAAACATGCTTCCAACCTTCCAGCAGCCGACGACAGATCGCTTCACCCGGCTCGCCTCCCCGGGCGAGTGCCGCGCTGAGCGGCGCCTTTTCCTGCTGTCTCTCGGTCGAGGGGGCAACGAAAACGTCGAAGAATACATCTATCGGCGTTCCCGTCTGCCTTCCGGAGTTCGCAATCCAATCGACGACTGTGTCGACCACGAGGGGGGTGAGTTCGGCATCGCACGCCAAAGCTCGTAGTGCGTCGATGGCTTCCTGCCTAGCCTCTCCGGATCCCGGCGAGTTGAGGATGTAGCGCGCCCTAGTCAAGGCTTGGCTGGGGTACGTCTTCCCGAAGGCACCTGAACACGCACGGGCAACCGCCCGTTGGCGTGCGGGTTCCTTCTTCCCCCTGGCCCACGTGGCCAGCTCGGCTCGCGCCTGGCTGCCGAGTGTGGGATGCACGGCAAGGTCGGAAATCAGGTCACCGACAAGCTCCAGGTACTGCTTTCCGTCGTTGTGCAGCCATCCCTCCGCCAAGTCGAATATCGGAGCGATGCCCACGGTCTCTGCGAGTTGCGTCAGCGACGAAGCAAGGGCGCCAAGATGCTCCTTGGCCGGTCCCTGACTGATCTCCTGGAGCCACTCCGTCAGCACCTCATCGCTCAACTGTGGATGCTTCGTCCAGAGGTACCGCAGGATTGCTGGCCCCTGAGACTCATGGACGAGCGATGCGGCACCGGTAGTCACGTCGAAGGACATGCCTGCCGGCTTGAGTCGACTTTGTGCGTCCGGCATCGCCAGCAGACCGCCCTCAGGCATGGGCAGGTCGACCTTCGGTGCAGCCAGCAAAAGGTCGGCGCTGTTCAGCACTGCGGCAGCAGGAGATTTATCCAAGAAGGCACCAGCAATTCGGACAGCTCGCTCTTCGACCGCATCTGAACCGCCGCTGAACCACTGGCTCAGGTGGCTCTCCCAGCCGTGGTACTCATCAAGGGCCTCGTCATCCTTGATGTGCTTGGCCCTCGCGATGATTGACGCCAGCCGAACCGCTTCGCCGGGTGCGCAGTGTTCCGGCAGCAGGCCGTGGAAGACGCTCTCCGTGTCGCCGATCCAGCCAGAGCGCGCACGCGTGTCTTCACTTTCGTCGCTCTCCAGGTACTTCTTGACGATCTTTTCGGGATCGGGGAGCCCGATGTCCGCTACGAGGATCCCGGAATGTGCCCCGGCAGCCCGGGCTTGGGACCAGACGGTTGTCGTAGCCGTAATGACCATGTAGCTATCGGCGTTGCGCAGGCCGGACGCGTAGGCCACGAGGTCGTCGTAGAAGTCATCCGGCAGCGGTTCGGTGACACCGCGCAAGTTGAGGAGGTACGCCGCGCTGCGCTCCTTAGGAAGGCAGTCCACGTCTGGTTCGTCCCAGTCAGGCCGCAGTTCGAAGATGCGATCAGGCGGGAGGTTTGTGGTAGCCAGCAGGCGGAGCGCTGCCGACTTGCGGCCATGCTCCTCGGGAGCCAGCAAGACCACGATGCGGGTGGCCGTGCTCCCGAAGGATGTACGGATCGCTTGTCTGGCCCTGTCGAAATTGGTGTTGTACTCGTCGTCAGGGGTGACGAAGCGATTGGCCGGCATCAGCTTGTCAGGGCTGACCTTGCGTGGACGCAAGCGTCGCAGCCCGGTCAGGTAGTTCGTGATGTTGTTGTCGCGGCCCGCGATGTTCAGATCGCCGAGGACGGCGTTGCCGTTGACGTCCTGCTTCACCGAGGGCTCGCCCGGAGTCGGGGTCGGGATCGGCGACGACATCAGCGAGCACCCCCGAAGTTGTTGTCCCGGCCGGCAACGTTCTGATTACCGAAGACCAAGTTGTTTTTGACGTCCTGCTTCACCGAGACATCGGCAGGAGGCTCCACCCCCTGCGCCTTCAGAGCATCGATGAGCTCCTGGATCGTGTCGGGCTCGTCACCAACGCAGGAGGCCAGGATCTCGCGCACCTGGGGTTCCACGGCGTTGATCATGGCCTGCCTCTGGTCAGGCTCAGCAGCCGCCACTACCTGCTCGAGGGAGTCGAGTCGGGCCACCGTCTCGGTTTCACCCTCCGCTGCACCACCGTGACGACGGCGCCGGAATGTGACCAGGCTCTTGAGGGCGGGCTTCCAGAGTTCCGTGCCCATGGCTCCCCCCATGGAGGCAGCGGCTGTGAGCAGAAGATCGGCCGATGTTGTCACGACAAACTCCCCCATGTGTGTCAGTCACAGCTCGGTCCTGCCGGTCGAAGGACCCACTGTTCACTGCGACTTGTACGGGGATGATATGACCACTCCGATCGGATCGGGCGCCGAGCAAGCGGGGTGGCTGGATTCTGTAGATGCCGCATGTGCGCCCCACACGTCCGGAGGGAGCGAGCCAAGCCGCCACACCTTGAAGCAGGTCGAGGGCATCGTTAGGCGACCATGTAACTCACGTTCCAGACTTCTCCGTAACGTCTCCAACTGCATAGACGTTGTGTCGCGTAGAGATAAGCATGAAGCTGTGGGAACTGCGCAGTTACGAGCAGGTCATCAAGCTCGAACAGGAACGGCTGATCTACCAGGCCCGCCTCCAGGCCCGGTTCGGCCGCAACTGGCGCCGCAAGGCCCCGGTCGAGTCGATGATGCCGCTGCGACTGGCCAAGTACGGCGTCCCGCTCGCCGAGACCGCCCCGGCCGGACTCGCCGCCGCAGGCATCGAACCCGCCCTCCTGCCGCCCGCCCCGAAGGCCGAACTGCCGTACGAGCCCCAGCGGGAGCAGCCCCAGGAGCACGAACAGGGTCGCGAGGAGCAGCAGCCGCAGCAGGCCCACCAGCACCCCCAGGAGCAACAGCAACAACAGCCGATGTCGCTCCAGAAGCAGGAGCCTCAGCAACAGCTCCAGCAACAACAGCAGCTCCAGGAACAGCCCCAGCCGCAGCCCCTGCCGCTGGAGACCCCCCAGCCCCCGCCCACCCACGACAGCCCCTGGTTCGCGGCCCAGAAGCTCCCGGAAGCCACGCACACCAGCGCGTACGACCCACAGCACGCCGAGAGCCTGGAGCCCACCCCCGCCGCCGTCCCCCTGGGCCCGGGCCGCACCCGCCCCCTAGGCAACGTCGGCACGATCGGCGCGGTCCCACACCCCCGCCGCGAGGACCCAGAGCCCGTACAGGAAGCAGCGGAGGAGCCCCCCGCCGTCTCCGAGGAGGCGCCCCAACTGGAGCCCTGGTCCCAGGAGGACGAGGACTTCGCCAACCGGGCCTACGAGGAGTTCAGCGCGTACACGGACCAGGAGGGCCAGTACCCGAACGTCGAGGCCCTCGACATCACCCTGGCCGACCGCCACGACGTGCACCACCCACGCTCGACCGAACTCCTCCAGCACCTGATGCCGCAGTTCCGGGACCACTACATGCAGCGGACGACAGCCGACCAGAGCGCCTGACGCACGGCCACACAACATGGCGAAGGGGCACGGGCGGCACCGAATGGCATCGAACGAGGTACTGCCGGTAGGCCGTCAGGGCAACGTGTTTGGGCTGTGTACGGTGAGGCGGTCAGCCCCGCGCTCCTGGATGGCGCCTGAGACGTAGACGTAGACGTAGACGTACACACGAAAAGGCCGCCGCCCGGGAGAAGTTCCCGAACGGCGGCCCTTGTCCGTACACCTACCGCGCTACGCGCCCAGCAGCCTCCGCACCCGGTCCGCACCCACCGCGAGCAGCAGCGTGGGCAGGCGCGGGCCCGTGTCGCGGCTGACGAGCAGCCGGTACAGCAGCACGAAGAACGACCGCTGGGCGGCCTTCAGTTCGGGCGTCGGCTTGGCGTCCGGGTCCAGGCCTGCCAGCACCTTCGGGACGCCGTAGACGAGCGTGGTGAGCCCGTCCAGCGACCAGTGCGAGTCCAGTCCCGCCAGGAGGAGGCGCAGCGACTCGCGGCCCTGGTCGTCGAGCGAGCCCAGGAGCTCCTTGTCGGGCTCGTCGCGGACGATGGTGCGGGCCTCGGCCGGGACCTGGGTGGTGATCCAGTTCTCGGCGCGGTCCAGACGCGGGCGGGCCTCGTCGAGCGAGGTCAGCGGGTTCTCCGGGTCCAGCTCGGTGAGGATGCGCAGGGTCTGGTCCTCGGCGCCGGCGGTGATGTCGGCGACCGAGGCGAGCGTCCGGTACGGGAGCGGGCGCGGGGTGCTCGGGAGCTCCCCGGCCGCCGTGCGGACGGCCCGCGCGTACGCGGCGGCGTCGGCGGGCAGCACCGTGCCGTCGGCGACCTTGCGGCCCAGCGAGTCCCACTCGTCGTACAGCCGCTGGATCTCCTGGTCGAAGGCGATCTTGAACGACTGGTTGGGCTTGCGGCGCGCGTAGAGCCAGCGCAGCAGCGGCGCCTCCATGATCTCCAGCGCGTCGGCCGGGGTCGGCACCCCGCCCTTGCTGCTGGACATCTTGGCCATGCCGGAGATGCCGACGAAGGCGTACATGGGCCCGATGGGCTGCACGCCGTCGAAGACCTCGCGGACGATCTGGCCGCCGACGACGAAGGACGAGCCGGGCGAGGAGTGGTCGACGCCGCTGGGCTCGAAGATCACGCCCTCGTACGCCCAGCGCATCGGCCAGTCGACCTTCCAGACCAGCTTGCCGCGGTTGAACTCGTTGAGCCGGACCGTCTCGGCGAAGCCGCACGCCGAGCAGGTGTAGTTCAGCTCGGTCGTGTCGTCGTCGTAGGACGTGACGACGGTCAGGTCCTTCTCGCAGTTGCCGCAGTAGGGCTTGTACGGGAAGTAGCCCGCGCTGTTGCCGCTGCCGTCGTCCTCGGCGGCGGCGCCGGAGCCCTCGGCGGCCTCCAGCTCGGCCTCGTCGACCTTCTTCTGCTGCGGCTTCTTGCCACCCTTGCCCTGAGCCGCCGACGGGTCCTTCTTCGTCCGGTAGCGGTCCAGTACGGCGTCGATGTCGGCCCGGTGCTTCATCGCGTGCAGGACCTGCTCGCGGTAGGTCCCGGCGGTGTACTGCTCCGTCTGGCTGATCCCGTCGTACTCGACGCCCAGCTCGTCCAGGGCGGCCGTCATGGCCGCCTTGAAGTGCTCGGCCCAGTTCGGGTACGCGGAACCGGCCGGGGCGGGCACCGAGGTCAGCGGCTTGCCGATGTGCTCGGCCCAGGACGCGTCCACCCCGGGGACCCCGTTCGGGACCTTCCGGTAGCGGTCGTAGTCGTCCCAGGAGATCAGGTGGCGCACGGTGTGCCCGCGGCGGCGGATCTCGTCGGCGACCAGGTGCGGGGTCATGACCTCGCGGAGGTTGCCGAGGTGGATGGGGCCGGACGGGGAGAGCCCGGAGGCGACGACGACCGGTTTGCCAGGCGCACGACGCTCCGATTCGGCGATGACATCGTCCGCGAAGCGGGAGACCCAGTCGGTCTCGGTGCTGGTCTGACTCTCGGCCACGGTCGGCACGTCCTTCTCTCGTCTGTCGGTCCCAGTGGGTTACCGACCATTCTCCCAGCTACCCCCCGTAGCGCGAAAACGGCTTTACGCAGCGTGGGATACTCCAAGAGATCCCTTGTACCCCTACGGAAACGGCAGCCCGTCCCATGCCTGAGCACGGCTCGGTCCCTTCCCTCGCTTCCACGCTCCAGCAGCAGCTGGCGGACGCCCTGACGGCAGCCCTGCCGGAGGCCGGCGCCGCGGACCCGCTGCTGCGCCGAAGCGACCGGGCCGACTTCCAGGCCAACGGCATCCTCGCCCTCGCCAAGAAGCTCAAGGGCAACCCGCGCGAGCTGGCCGCCCAGGTCACGGCCGCCCTCCCGGCGGGTGAGCTGATCAAGGACATCGAGGTCTCCGGGCCCGGCTTCCTCAACATCACGCTCTCCGACGAGGCGATCATCCGGACGCTGGCCGCCCGGGCCGCCGACACCGAGGGCCGCCTCGGCGTGCCGGTGGACGCGGCGGCCGGGACCACCGTCATCGACTACGCCCAGCCGAACGTGGCCAAGGAGATGCACGTCGGCCACCTGCGGTCGGCGGTCATCGGCGACGCGATGGTCCGGATCCTGGAGTTCACCGGCGAGAACGTGGTCCGGCGCCACCACATCGGCGACTGGGGCACCCAGTTCGGCATGCTCATCCAGTATCTGATCGAGCACCCGGGCGCCCTGAAGCACGAGGGCGACGCGGCGGACGGCGAGGCGGCGATGTCGACGCTGAACCGCGTCTATAAGGCGTCGCGTGCACTGTTCGACTCGGACGAGGACTTCAAGGCGCGTTCGCGGGACCGGGTGGTGGCCCTCCAGGCCGGGGACCCCGAGACGCTGGAGCTGTGGCAGGGCTTCGTCGACGAGTCGAAGATCTACTTTCACTCGGTCTTCGACAAGCTCGACCTGGAGATCCGCGACCCCGACATCGTCGGTGAGTCCGGCTACAACGACATGCTGGAGGAGACCTGCCGCATCCTGGAGGAGACGGGTGTCGCCGTCCGCTCCGAGGGTGCGCTCTGCGTCTTCTTCGACGATGTGCTGGGCCCGGACGGCAACAAGGTCCCGCTCATCGTGAAGAAGACGAACGGCGGCTACGGCTACGCGGCCACCGACCTCTCCGCGATCCGCAACCGGGTGCAGGACCTCAAGGCCGACACCCTGCTGTACGTGGTCGACGCCCGGCAGTCGCTGCACTTCAAGATGGTCTTCGAGACGGCCCGCCGGGCAGGCTGGCTGAACGAGGACGTCCAGGCCGTGCAGCTCGCCTTCGGTACGGTCCTCGGCAAGGACGGCAAGCCGTTCAAGACCCGTGAGGGCGAGACCGTGCGGCTGGAGGACCTCCTCGACGAGGCGGTCTCCCGGGCCACGGCGGTCGTCCGGGAGAAGGCCGAGAAGGTGGGCCTGTCCGAGGACGAGATCGTGGAGAACGGCCGGTACGTCGGCATCGGCGCCGTGAAGTACGCGGACCTGTCGACCTCCGCCGTGCGGGACTACAAGTTCGACCTGGACCAGATGGTGTCGCTGAACGGCGACACGTCGGTGTACCTCCAGTACGCGTACGCCCGTATCCAGTCGATCCTGCGCAAGGCGGGCGACGCGGTCCCGGCCGCCCACCCGGAGCTGGCGCTGGCCCCGGCGGAGCGCGCGCTCGGCCTGCACCTGGACCGGTTCGGCGAGGTGCTGGGCGAGGTCGCCTCGGCCTACGAGCCGCACAAGCTGGCCGCGTATCTGTACCAGCTCGCCTCGCACCTGACCACGTTCTACGACCAGTGCCAGGTGCTCAGCCCGGACAACGCGCCCGAGACCGTCGAGAACCGGCTCTTCCTGGTGGACCTCACCGCCCGCACCCTGCACCAGGGCATGGAGCTGCTCGGCATCCGGACGCCCGACCGCCTCTGACGGCACCGGCTGTACGCAGCCGCCTGTACGTACGTCGGCCCCGGCACCCTTCCCAGGTGCCGGGGCCGATCGCGTACGTGCGCACTCTTGTACGGGGTCGTCACTGCGGGCGCCCCAGCGCCCACCCCGACACGTCCGAGAGCCGCCCTCGCCACAGCGGCAGCGAGACCGCGCTCATGGCCCCGCCGAGGAACGTCACGTCCCGCAGATGGATCCAGCGCGGCAGCCGGGCCGCCGCCTCCGCGTCCTGCTCCTGGCCGTGCAGCTCCCGTACGCCCTGGTCGACGGTCTCGGGGAACTCGGCGAGCAGGTTGGCGCCCTCGCCCTCGACCTGCCGCAGGCTCCTGGCCCACTCGGCCTTCCACTGCTCGTGCCCGATGACGTCCCCGTGCAGGAGGCCGCCGGGGTGCGTGAGGGTGAGGGGCAGGCTGGAGCGCGGGTCCTCGTCGAGGAGCTGGATGAGGAGTTGGAGCTGAAGGTCGGGCAGAGGTTCGGTGATCACCGCGGCGGACGGTGCCGGTGCCGGTGAGGTTTCGGCGGTGGCGCTCATGGGCCCTTCCCTTCCTATGGCGGACGACGGTCGTCCTCCCCGCCTGCCCGGCGAGCGCGCGACCACGCCCCGGGGCGGCCGACTTCAGGAGAAAGCGGCGGTTCCGCACGACGCCCGCTTCCCGCGCCCGCCGGAGGACATCGTGGTGGTGAACTCCCCGCCCAACTCCTCCACCCGCCGGGCCGATCCGACCGGGATCCCCCCATCGGCTCCCACCCGAGCCCCCATACGACTATGGTTAGCCTAACCTAACTAACGGCTCGTCTCCGGTCGTCCGAAACGCGCCGCCCGCCCCCGGACACCCACGCCCCCGGAGGACCCGTTGACTTCCGCGCCACCGCTCTCCCCGCTCACCACCAGCGAGGCCCTCCCCCTCGACGGCCACCTCGTCCACCTGCCGCCCGCCCCGCCCGCAGGCCTCGCCACCGCCACCGGGGTCGTCCGGGACCACCTCACCCGGCTCGGCGCCCGGTTCGGCCCCGGCTCGGGCCCCTGGTACGGCAGCGCGACTCCGACGCGGGAGCGGCACGCCACACCCGGGCAGGAACACCCCACACTCGGCCGGGAACACCCCACACCCGGCCGGGAGACGCTCACCGGCCCCCAGACCCTCATCGGCCTCAGCGGCCCGCACCACGCCCCCGGTACGGAGCTGACCCTGCGCGGCTGGCCCACCGGCGACCCGACCCCCTTCGACGAGACCACCGCCCAGGCCGCGACCGGCCTCATGGCCCTCCACGGCCGCGCCAACGGCGGCCCCCGCCCGCTCGGCGTGGACTACCTCTCCACCCTCGCCGGGGTCACCGCCACCCAGGCCCTCCTGGCCGCCGCCCTCTCCGGCCTGCGCGGCACCCCGGTCCGCACCGCGCGCGTCAGCGTGGTGCAGGCGGCCCTGTTCTCCCTCGGCCCGTACGTGGCCGCCGCGACGGCCGGGGACGAGCCGGAGGAGGTCCCCAGCCCGCCCTACCGCCGGGCCGCCCGGCCCCCGTTCCGCACGGCGGACGGGGTGCGGTTCGAGGTGGAGGCGCTGGAGGTCCAGCCCTGGCGCGACTTCTGGAAGGGGGTCGGCGCCCCCGCCAAGGACATCGCGAACAGCTGGCGGGCCTTCGCCGCCCGCCACGCCCGCGCGGCCTCCCCCCTCATCACGACACTCGCCCAGTGCGCGGCCCGCCACTCCTACGCCGACCTCCGCCTGATCGCCGAGCGCACCGGAATGGGCATCTGCGCCCTGCGCACGCTCGCGGACCGGCGGGCCGACAGCGACGTACGGTACGACGACGACCCCTGGGAGCTGCGCGAACTCCCCCGGGACCACGGCCTGCCACCCGCCCCCCACCGGACGGCCCGCCCCGGCGCCCTCCCGCTCCCCCTCACCGGCCTGACCGTCGTGGAGTCCACCCGGCACCTCCAGGGCCCGCTGGCCACCTCCGTACTCCGGGCGCTCGGGGCGCACGTCATCCGGATCGAACAGCCGGGCGGCGACCCGGCGCGCGGGGCGGCGCCCCTGACGGGCGGGGTCTCCGCCCGGTTCGCGGCGCTCAACGCGGGCAAGGAGGTCCGGCAGATCGACATCCGTACGGCGGCGGGGCGCCGCGCGGTCGCCGAGACCGTGGCCGAGGCGGACGTCTTCCTCCACACCTGGGCCCCGGGCGAGGCGGCCCGGCTCCGCCTCGACGAGGAGGACCTCGCCCGCGCCCGCCCCGGGCTGATCTACGCCTGGGCCTCCGCCTGGGACCGCGCCCCCGGCGAACCGCGCCCCCTGGGGACCGACCCCATGGTCCAGGCCTGGTCGGGCGTGGCCGACACCGTACGGACCCCCGACGGCAACCCGGCCCCCTCCCTGGTGACCCTGCTCGACGTGCTGGGCGGCCAGGTGGCGGCCGAAGGCATCCTGGCGGCGCTGCTGGCCCGCGAGTCAGGAGCGGCCACCGGGCGGCTCCGCGTCGACACCTCCCTCCTCGGGGCCTCCCGCGTGCTCCTGCGGCCCCAGCTCCGCGGCCTGGACGAGCTCCCGGCCACCACCCCGCCACCGACGACCGGCTTCGTCGCCCCGACCGCCGACGGCCTGATCGCGGTCGGCACGGCGCCGGAGACGGCCCTCGCCGCGACCGGCGACCCCATGCCCCACCGGACCACGAAGGACGCCCCGGCGCAGTTCACCACCGCTGCCTCCGCCACCTGGATCAAGCGCCTGAACGCGGCCGGGATCCCCGCCCGCGAGGTGGTCACCGACCTCGCCGAACTCCCCCAACTCCCCGCGCTCTCCCCGTACTTCACTCACGACGGCTGCGCCCGGCCCACACCCCCCTGGAGTTTCTCGTGAGCGCCGCCACCACCACCTCCGTACCGACAGAACCGACAGAACCGACGGAGCCGACGGAGCCGACGGAACCCACAGAACCCACAGAACCCACAGAACCGCCGAACACCGAAGGCCCCCGCCTCACCCTCTCCCACGACGAGGCAGTGGCCGCCGCACGCGCCCTCGCGCCCCGCCTCCAGAAGTACGCGGCCGAGGCCGACCGGCTGCGCACCCTGCCCGCCGAGGCCGTACAACTCCTCGACGAAGCGCGCCTATTCGACGTCCTGACCCCCCGCTTCTGGGGCGGCAGCGGCCTCGGCTTCGCCACCGCCCTCCTGACCACGGAGGAGCTGTCGCGCGGCTGCGCGTCGGCGGGCTGGCTGCGCGCGGTCATGGGCGGCAACACCTGGACCGTCGCCCAACTCCCCCTGGAAGCACGGCAGGAGGTCTTCGCCGCCCCCTCCACCCGCGTCGCCCTCCAACTCCGCCTCAGCGGCCCGCCCGCCCAACGGGTGCCCGGCGGCTATCTGTTGCGCGGCATGTGGGGCCGCTTCTGCTCCGGCATCGACCACGCCGACTGGATCGCCGCCGAGGTGAGCGCCCCGCCCGCCCCCGGCGCCGAACCCGAACCGCACGTCATGCTCCTCCCGCAGGAGCGGACCGTGGGCATCGACGACTGGCACACCAGCGGCCTTCGCGGTACGGGCAGCCGCTCGTTCACGGTCCCCGAACTCCTCGTCCCCGAACACCGCGTGCTCCCGGTGAGCGCCCTCGACCCCGTCAACCCCTCGCCCCACGGCCGCCCGAGGACGACCCCGTACCGGATGGCGTTCACCGCCATCGGCACGGTCGCGCTCGCGGGCGTCCTCCTGGGCACGGCACGGGCGGCCCTGGACACCTACGCGGGCTCCGGCAGGAGCGGTGGCCGCACCGGGCTCGACCTCTCCGCGCTCACCGCCACCGTCGACACCGCACGGGCGCTGCTCCTCGCCGACCTGGACACCCTCGCCGCCTCCGGCACCCCCGGCGGCACCCCGGAGGAGCGGGCCCGGATGCGCCGGGACATCGCGTACGCGGGAACGCGATGCCGGGAGGTCGTCAACGCGGTGTACGAGGCGTCCGGTTCGGCCGTGATCTACGACGACTCCCCGGTCCAGCGCATCTGGCGCGACGCCAACGCGGCCGCCCAGCACCCGGCGTTCGACCTCCGCCGCTGGGGCGCGGCCTCCTCATGAACGGGGGCGGGCCGCTGCCACGGACAGCGGCTCGCCCCTCCCCCAGCCGACTC
>NZ_JBHYVE010000042.1:7331-26192 GCF_042750035.1 Streptomyces sp. NPDC059452 | reverse complement strand
CGCCGGGGCGCCCCCCCCCCGCCGCCCCCCCCCCCCGGGGGGTACCCCCCCCGCGGGGGGGGGGGCGCCCCACCGGCGGGGGGGCGGGGCGCCGCCCCCGCCCCGCCCCCCGCCCCTCCCCCAGCCGACTCAACCCGCCTGGTACGGCTCCCACTTCACCTCGTCGTTGCCGTACGTGTACATCGGACGCCCCCGCATCCCGCTCGTACGGAACGGCTTCCCGTGGTCGTCGATCCGCAGCACCCCCTCACGCCCGCCGCTGCTCCACTTCAGCTCCAGGTACCAAGTGACGTCGTACCCGGTGGTCTTCATGTCGAGGTTGAAGACCTCCACATCCTCGGAGGTCACCTTGTACGGGAAGGGCACGGCCGGGAACGTCCGGTCGCCCTGCGTCCCCGGGATCAAAATGATCACGGGGTCCACGCCACCGTACGACCGGGCCCACCCGCGCCGGTCCTGCGGCGTGGGCGGTGAAGCCACGCCTTCCGGCCCCCGGTCCAACGGGTAGAACTGCCCGCAGAGCTCGTCCCAGTTGTACGAGGAGATGTTGAATCCTCCCCTCCCTGAAGGGGCGGGGATTCCTAGCTCAGGCTGCCTGACGGAACAGCGTTCCGTCAGGGCTTCCACCATCAACACCAGCCGGGTTGAGACCAGCCCGGGTAAGCATCACACGTGCGGAGTTCTTGTCCCTCGGGGATACGGCTCCGCACGCGGTGCAAGTATAGGTTCGCTCTGACAGGGGGAGGCGGTGTTTGGCTCTCGCACCGCACCCCCCGCAATCCATCGTCGTATGGGCGGGGTGCACCAGGTGCAATTCCCGGCCGTGCTTGCGGCACATCTCGATCAGCGCTTGCTTCGTCGCACCGATCGCCGCATCAGCGGCCTTCCGCGCCATGCCGGACTTCGCGAGGAACTTCGGACGGAAGTCCTCAACGGCAACCCGATCAAAATCCCGGGCCACGCTCTTCGCCCACTTCCGACCCGTGTCCTGACGTTGACGCGCCACCTTCTTGTGGAGCTTCGCGGTGTGGCGTTTCGCTTCCCGGTAGCCCTTCGAACCCGGCTGCCCACGCTTCGGCCTACGCCGGGCCATTCTCCGCTGATACAAGGCCAGCTTCCGGGCAGCGGCCCTGCCATGCTGGATATGCGGCAGATCATGCACATCCGAAGTGGTGGTCGCGGTCTCCTTCACACCCCAGTCGATACCGATCACCCCGCCCGTGGCAGGGAAAACCTCGGTGATAACGGCGACGACGAACGAGGCATACCAGTGACCAAGGCTGTCCTGGTAGACGCGGACCGACGTGGGGCCGGAAGGCAAGTCACGCGACCACACCACCGTCAGGACGATATTCCCGGCAAGGTGCAGGCGGCCATCCTTGATGCGGAACCCGCGCCGGGTGTAGTTGAGGGTCGGCAGGCTGTCCCGCTTCCCCTTGACCTTCGGCATCCCTGCCCGCTGCCGGACCGGGAGCTTCGCCTTGCTGTCCTTCAGCGCCTTCGCCCGGGACACTCCGAAGTCACGGATGACCTGCTGCTGAGGTACCGACGATCCCTCACGGAGCCACCCCATAGCAGCGCGGGCCTCGGTAAGCATCTTGTCGAGGCGGGCAGGGCCACACTTCTCGCCGGCGGCATACGCCTTCTTCGAGCGGGCAACGCACTCATTCCACACCCACCGGCAGCGCGCCCACTCGGCGTCAAGACCGGCCAACGCAGTTGACGACACGCGCAGGCGGTAGGTGTACCGGGCATACTCAGCCATCACCATCTCCCCAGCATCGAAATGGCTACGCACTAACTATATTATGGCTGCATGATCAATTTCAACGTCCGCTTTCCCGACGACCTCCACACCCGCGTCCGCGCCCAAGCCGCCGCGGACCGACGGTCCATCAACTCCGAGATCCTGTACCTGCTGGAGGTCGGCCTCGCCACCATCACCCCCACTACGCCAGCCCGCCCAAACGGCAACCCGGCCGCCCCGACCCCGCCACACGAGGGCTCGGATTCCTCCCCAACCTGAGCGCCAGGGCGTCCTCCGGTAAGCAGGTGACGGCCAGCGGTGCACCGGGGGGCCGTACTGCTGCCCGGTGGCCGCTTCGTACCAGGGTCGGCGGGAGCACCGGACTCGGCCGAGACGGCGCCCAGTCCGTCTTCCCGATCCTCAAGGACAGCAAGCCGCAGGCCGTGGTCACGCTGGCCCCCGGCGAGGAGGCGTACGCGGGGATCGCCCTCAGCGGCGAGCCGGGCCAGAGCAAGCTGCACCAGGGCAAGAACCTGTCGGTGCACTTCGCCAGGAGCAACGGCTCGACGTACGACAAGCCCGCCGACCTCAAGCTCCCGGCCGAGACGTACTGGGACGCCAACGGCTTCGTCACCTACTGGCAGTCGGACCGGGCAACTGCTCTCATGTACTGAGCCGGAGCCAAAGCCTGACGGCCTGTCACGCGCGCCTGCCCGTACAAATTTCTTGTACGGGTGAGGCGTGCGTGAAGTGGGTTCCGGCGTGGGAGTTGGACCGTATGCACCCCAGAAAGCGACCGCGCAAGAACGCGACGGCGAAGAAGCTCGTGGGCAAACTGGTCGCCCTCTTCCGCATTGCGGCGGGCCTCACGCAGGCCCAACTGGCCGATATCGCAGGCGTACAGGAGGACACGATCGCCTCCATCGAGCAGGGCAGACGCTCTCTGCTCCCGGATCTGGCCATGACACTGGACGACTACTTCGGCACGAAGGGCGTCCTGGAGACAGCGGTCGACAACATGCCAGAGATCGACCTGATCCCGCTGTGGGCCGAGCAGTACATCGACATGGAGGAAGAGGCGCTGGCACTGTCCTGGTACGACAACCAGGTCATCCCGGGCCTGCTCCAGACAAAGGCATACGCGGAGGCGGTGTTCCGCAACAGAATCCCGGTCTACAGCCCGGAGGAGATGGAAACGCAGACAGCAACGCGGCTGCAACGTCAGGAGATCCTGCACCGGAGCAAGCCGCCGACGATCAGCATGGTGATCTGGGAACCGGTCCTGATGATGAAACTGACATCGGACGAGGAACACCGGGAACAGCTCCGCCACCTGTACGCAATGGCCCAACTCCCGGGCGTATGCCTCCAGGTGTTGCCTCTCAGCAGCAGGGTCCACGCGGGCACCGACGGCCCCTTCATCCTCCTGGAGACCCCGGACCACCAGCACGCCGCATACTCCGAGACCCAGCGCGGCAGCCAGCTGATCTCGGACCCGAACGAGATCAGCATCCTGGCCCAGAAATATGCGATGCTGCGAGCCCAGGCGCTCACCCCTCTTGAGACCCTGCGCCTGCTGGCCCGCTTACTGGGAGAAAAATGAGCACCGCACTGAACTGGTTCAAGTCGAGCTACAGCGGCAGCGAAGGTGGCGCCTGCCTCGAAGTCGCCTACGACTGGCGGAAGTCGAGCTACAGCGGCAGCGAAGGCGGGCAGTGCCTCGAAATCGCCTACAACTGGCAGAAGTCGAGCCACAGCGCCGACGAGGGCGGGGCCTGCGTCGAGATCGCCGCGCACCCCGCCGCCGTCCACGTCCGTGACTCCAAGGTCATCGAGGGCCCGACGTTCAGCGTCACGCCCGCCGCCTGGAACACGTTCGCCGCGTACGCCGGTACGGACGCCTGACCCGTACCGGTTCCATCACCGCCACCGTCACCACCCCTCATCCACCACCCGCCCGGACCGTCTCGTAGCGGAGCAGCACCACCCCGCTGCCGAAGGTCCGGGCCTCCAAGAGCCGCAGCCCCTGCCGTTCTTCGGCGTCCCGGAAGAAGGGGCGGCCCCGGCCGATCAACACGGGGTGGACGTAGATCCGGTATTCGTCCACGAGGTCCAGCCGCCGGAAGGTCTCCAGCAGATCGGCGCCGCCGACGACGAGGTCTCCGGAGGCCGCGTCGCGCAGGGCCCGCACCTCGTCCGGGTCGACCTCGTGGAGCAGCGTCGCCCCCGGCCCCACGCTCTCCAGGGTCCGGGAGTAGACGTACTTCGGCATGCCCCGCCAGATGCCCGCGAACTCGGCCATCGGCCCGGCGTTGGCGGGGTCCTGATCGGCGTCCGGCCAGAACTCCTCCATCAGCTCGTAGGTCACACGCCCTTCGACGAACGCGCCCATCGTGCGGAGGTAGTCGTTGAAGTGCTGGTGCAGCTCCTCGTCGACGAAGTGCCAGTCGATCTCACGCTCCGGCCCCTCGAAGAAGCCGTCGAGGGACAAGGAGATGGACGTGATGACCTTGTTCATGGGGCTCCTGCTGGCTCGGCCCGGCAGCGGGTCGGCAACGGTCCGGGCAGCGCACCGCACGCGACGGGCAACGGGCGGGCGACGATACCCGCCGCTGCCGCCCCACCCCCCGCCGACGCACCGGGCGTTGTCAGTGGCGCCCCCTAGAGTCGTATTCATGGCGACGCTCCCGAATCCCCTGCCCTCCCTGGCCTCCTCCGGCCTGGACCTCCCGCCCGGCTCCCTGGTGGACGCCACGCTGGACGGCCCCTGGCACGAACCGCTGCTCTGGTACGGGGACGGGCCCGCCGCTCCCGGTGACTGGACGGCCCTGCGCACGGCCGGGCGGCGGCTGGGGCTGCTGCCGGTGCTGGTCAACGGCGGCTCGCGCGACCAGTGGCCCGAGGAGTGGGACCTCTGCCCGGACACCACGACGTACGCGGGCGACCACGACGCGGACGAGGTGCTGGCGGGGTACTGGACGGCGTACGCGGACGACGAGGTGGACGCCGACGGCACCGAGAACGCCGAAGGCGGGGAGGTCGGGGAGGAGGGGGAGGACGAGGCTCGCGCCTCCTGGCCCGGCCTGGCCCCGGCCCCCGCGCAGGAGGCCCCGGGCGACCCGGACACGGCGGCGGCCGAGCTGGCCGACATGATCACCGCCGACCCGGACAGCTGGCTGGCCGGGGCCCGCCTCGCGCTCGTCCCGGCCCGCCGCAGCGCGGACATACCGGCGGCGATCGGCTGGTCGGGCCCGATGAACCACGAGAACGACGTGGCCCGGCTCTGCGCGGTGCTCCGCTCCTGGGAGGACCGCTACGACGCCCGGGTCGTGGTGCTCGGCTTCGACACGATGATCGTCTCCGTGGGTCGCCCGCCGACCACGCCGGAGGAGGCCCGCGCCCTGGCCGTCGAGCACTACGCGTTCTGCCCGGACAACATCGACCAGTCCCCGCCGTACGACCTGGACGCGTACGCGGAAAAGCACGTGCTCGACCAGGAAGTGTGGTCGTTCTGGTGGGACTGACAACAGGACACCAGCCAGAACCCCCGGCCCCCTCCCCCTCCGGCTCCGACCTGTCCCGGATCAAGGCGTGGTGGCGCGGCCTGGGCGGCAGCGGCTTCGTCGCCCTCCCGCCCCCGACCCGCAGCCGCTACACCCAGTCCGATGCCCACACGGACGCCGCCGAGCTGTTCGCGGTACGGGGCCTCCCCGCGTCCACCTCCTTCGCGTACTGGCACTGGCAGTCCCACGCCGCCTTTGCCCGCTCCGGCGCCCTCCAGGGCGTGCTGTACGTGCACTGGGGCGGCGACCACGCCACGGTCGCCGCGGGCCTCGGGGCGGGCCCGCCGGGCTACCGGATCGTCAGCGGCGGGCCGCAGGGCGCGTTCCGGCTCGACATGGTCACGGCGCGGGACGCCGACGGGCTGCCCGATCCGCAGGACAGCGCGGGCGTACGGCAGTTCCTGGACCGGCTCGGCACACCGGGCAGGTCCAGCCGCCCCGGCCCCCCGCTGACCGACGCCCAGGAACGCTGGCTGCACGACCGGCTGACCGGTCCGATGGAGCTGTCCGGGGCGGCGGCGGGGTTCGTCACCGCGCTGGAGTCGCGGCAGGCGCTGACACCGGAGGAGGTGTCACGGCTGCTGCCCGCCTGGCGGGAGGAGTACGCCGGTCGGCTCACCGAGTGGCGGGCCTGGCCGGAGCTGCTGAGCGCCCTGCTGCGCCACGGCCACGAGGAGGTCTGGACCGTGGTGGTCGACCTCGGCCCCCGGGCGGCGGAGTCCCTGAGCCGCTTCCCCGCGCCCCGGACCCTGGACGTGCTGCGTACGTGGTCGCTGACCGGACACGGTACGGCGATCCCCGCCTGGCTCGATGTGCACCGGGCGCTCCACGAGCCCGACCCGGTACGGTCCGCCGCCGCGCTCGCCGGGGAACTGACCGCGCACAACGCCCCGGACGCCTCCCTGAGCAGGCTGTTCGCCGCACTCCGCACCACCGTGACACGGGACTGGCAGGCGGCCACCCGCCCGGCGGCGGACCACGGCGCCGCCCAGGCGTTCTCCGCCCTGGCCGCCGTCCGGTTCGCCACCGACGACCGCCTGCCGCGCCCTCTGCGCGTGGCGGCCGCACGAGCGGCGTACGACCAGGTCGCCCACGTACGGGAGCGGGCCGCACGGCTCACGGACCCCGAGGCCACCGAGGCGCTCGCCGCCGCCGACCGGTACGAGGCCGCCCGGGACGCGCTGCTCGCGGGCACCGGACCCGACCTGACCGGCAACGAGGGCGGCCTGACGGACCTCTGGCACCGCTACCGCACGCTCTCCCCCGCCGACACCCGCTGGCTGCGGGACCAGGTGGCCGACCCCGCCACCGGAGTCCAGGGCCTCGCGTTCTGCCTCGAACTCCTCCACTCCCACGGCGAGGCCACCGAGAGCGAACTGCTCGCCCTCCTCCCCCGCTGGAAGAAGGAGCTGACCAAGCAGTACCGCACCACGTACACCGAGTGGCGCCACCCCCTCGTCACCCTGACCTGCCTCGCCCTGGACCTGGAACACCCGGCCGCCGACGAGCTGCTGGCCTGGTGGGCGAAGCCCAAGCCGCTCTGGAAGGCCCCCCTCCGGCTGCTGACCCACCTCGGCGCCCCCGACGAGACCCGGGCCGCCGAGCTGTGGGAGTACGTGACCTCCGGCGCCCACGACACCGGCCACCTGATGGCCTGGGTGCTGACCCGCGCCCGGCTCGACGGGACCCACCCGCTGCTCGTCGCCGAGCGGCTGATCGGCGAACCGGGCATCAAGGAGTACATCCTGCACCGGGTCCTGATCGGCGTGACCGACCCCGCCCAGCCCCTGTGGCACTACGCCCCCGACCCGCGCCGCCGGGGCTGGTGGCAGCGCGCCCGGGAGGTGGCGGACGATCCCCGCCTCTCTGCCGGGGCCCGCGCGATCGGCCTGAAGACGGCCCGGGGGCACTGCGTCATCCGCCACCCGGACCAGGTCCGCCCGCCCCTGACGGAAAGCGAGACGCACGAGGCCCGCACCTGGCTCGCCGCCCACGCCCACCTGCCGACGGAGAACCCCGACACCTGAGCCCACCTGCCGGATCCACCGACCGGCGGCTGAGCCCCCGTACTCATGCGGGCGCCGGGCCCACCGGGTTCACTCGTACGCATGCCCGACACCACACATGACCCCCGTGCCTGGGTCGCCCCGCTGACCACCACGCTCGTGACGGTTCCGGCGGGGCTCGTCGCCCTGCTCGTCGGCGGCTTCACCCCGATGGTGTGCGACTCCTGCGTCGGCCCGGCGGGCGACCGCTTCGAGGCGAGCTTCGGCCCGGCGTGGACCATTCTGTGGGTGGGCCTGACCCTGGCCCTGATCACCCTGATCGCGAGCTGGGCGGCTCCCTGGCAACTCCGTAACGCATCCCTGCGCCTGACCCTGGCGCTCGCCGCACCCGCCACCGTCGTGGTCACTTTCGTAGCATTCATGTCACTGGTCGACTGGCCCTGACAGAAAGTGTCCACCCCCATGAACGACACGCACCCCCCGACCAACGACACGCACTTCCCGACCACGGAAGCCGCGGCAGCGACCGCGGCCGCCGAGCGCCTGATAGCCGAGTTCCGCGCGCTGCCCCCGGGCAGTGACCGCAAGCGGGAGATCATCACCGAACTGGACGCCAACGCCCAGGCGTTGCCGTTCCTCGTGTCGGTGGTCGCCGACGCGGAGGAGTACGGCCTCGCCCGGGTCGAGAGCGCCACCGTCCTGCGCGTCTGGCCCCCGGACGACCCCGACCTCCGCCGCCGCGCGGGCCGCGCCCTGCTCACCGCCCTGCGGGACCCGGAGGAGGACCTGGTCCGGCAGTACGCGGCGATGTCCCTGGCCCCCTACACATCCGACCCGCTCGTCGCGATGACCCTGGACTCCACCGCCCGCGCGGACCAGGACCCGCTGGTACGGGACAGCGCCCGCTTCTCCCTCAAGGAGGCCCACCGGCTCCAGGCGACCGGAGCAGGCAGCCCCTGAGCGAGCGGGCGGGCGGGCAAGCAGGAGAGCAGGCAGGCAGGCAGGAGAGCGGACGGGCAGCCCCGGCGGGCGGAAGAAACACCCCCGCCGGGGCGCGGCTCAGCGTCGGTGGTCGCGCCCCAGCCACCCGGCGGCCTCGGTCGCCCAGTAGGTGAGGATCATCTGCGCCCCGGCCCGCCGGATCCCGGTCAGGCTCTCCAGGATCGCCTTGTCCCGGTCGATCCAGCCCCGCTCGGCGGCGGCCTCGATCATCGCGTACTCGCCGCTGATCTGGTACGCCGCGACCGGCACGTCCACCGACTCCGCGACCTTGGCGAGGATGTCCAGATACGGCCCGGCGGGCTTCACCATGACCATGTCGGCGCCCTCCGCCAGGTCGAGAGCCAGCTCCCGCAGCGACTCCCGGGCGTTGGCCGGGTCCTGCTGGTAGGTCTTGCGGTCGCCGGTCAGCGAGGAGCCGACGGCCTCGCGGAAGGGGCCGTAGAAGGCGGAGGAGTACTTCGCGGTGTAGGCGAGGATCGACACGTCCTCGTGCCCGGTCTGGTCCAGGGCGTCCCGGATCACCCCGACCTGGCCGTCCATCATCCCGCTGGGGCCCACCACATGGGCCCCGGCGTCCGCCTGGACCTGGGCCATCTCCGCGTACCGCTCCAGGGTCGCGTCGTTGTCCACCCGGCCGCCGTCGTCGAGGACCCCGCAGTGGCCGTGGTCGGTGTACTCGTCCAGGCACAGGTCCGACATGACGACGAGCTCGTCCCCGACCTCCTCGCGGACCGCCCGCAGCCCGAGCTGGAGGATGCCGTCCGGGTCGGTGCCCGCCGTGCCCCGGGCGTCCTTCTTCGCGTCCTCCGGCACCCCGAAGAGCATGATCCCCGAGACCCCGGCGGACACCGCCTCCACGGCCGCCTTCCGCAGGGTGTCCAGGGTGTGCTGGTGCACGCCGGGCATGGCCGAGATGGCGACCGGGGCGTCGATGCCCTCCCGGACGAACGCGGGGAGGATCAGGTTCGCCGGGTCGAGACGGGTCTCGGCGACCATCCGCCGCATCGCCGGGGTCGTCCGCAGCCGCCGGGGGCGGGAGCCGGGGAAGTTTCCGTACGCAGTCATCCTCCGACGATAGACCCGTACGCGGCACGGTCTTACCGACACAGGTACCGGCAAAGACAGCGGGCCCGGCCGCCGAAGCGACCGGGCCCATCCACCCTCGTACTGCTATTACGTCGTCGTCCGGCGCCTGCGCGCGCCCGGGCGCCGCTCGCTCGGCCGGGTCACCGGGTCACCGGCCTCCTTCGCCGCGTCGCGCCGCTGCGCGCCGAAGGCGGAGAGCGCCTCGGCGAGCTTGTGCACGGACGGCTCCGGGGACAGGACGTCCACGCGCAGGCCGTGCTCCTCGGCGGTCTTCGCCGTGGCCGGGCCGATACACGCGATGACCGTGACGTTGTGCGGCTTGCCCGCGATGCCGACCAGGTTGCGGACGGTCGAGGACGAGGTGAACAGGACCGCGTCGAAGCCGCCGCCCTTGATCGCCTCGCGGGTGTCGGCGGGCGGCGGCGAGGCGCGGACCGTGCGGTACGCGGTGACGTCGTCGACCTCCCAGCCCAGCTCGATCAGCCCGGCCACCAGGGTCTCGGTGGCGATGTCGGCGCGCGGCAGGAACACCCGGTCGATCGGGTCGAAGACCGGGTCGTAGGGCGGCCAGTCCTCCAGCAGCCCGGCGGCGGACTGCTCACCGGAGGGCACCAGGTCCGGCTTGACGCCGAAGTCGACCAGCGCGGCGGCCGTCTGCTCACCGACGGCCGCGACCTTGATCCCGGCGAAGGCCCGGGCGTCGAGCCCGTACTCCTCGAACTTCTCCCGGACCGCCTTGACGGCGTTGACGCTGGTGAAGGCGATCCACTCGTAGCGGCCGGTGACCAGACCCTTGACCGCGCGCTCCATCTGCTGGGGCGTACGCGGCGGCTCGACGGCGATCGTCGGGACCTCGTGCGGGACGGCACCGTACGAACGCAGCTGGTCGGAGAGCGAGGCGGCCTGCTCCTTCGTGCGCGGGACGAGCACCTTCCAGCCGAACAGCGGCTTGGACTCGAACCACGCGAGCTGGTCGCGCTGGGCGGCGGAGCTGCGCTCACCGACCACGGCTATGACCGGCCGGTGCCCCTCCGGGGAGGGCAGGACCTTCGCCTGCTTGAGCGTCTGGGCGATCGTCCCGAGGGTCGCCGTCCAGGTGCGCTGACGGGTGGTGGTGCCGCCGATCGTCACGGTGAGCGGGGTGTCGGGCTTGCGGCCCGCCGAGACCAGCTCACCGGCCGCGGCCGCGACCGAGTCCAGCGTGGTGGAGACGACGGCGGTCGCATCGCTCGCGCCGACCTCGCTCCAGCACCGGTCGGTGGCGGTACGCGCGTCGACGAAGCGCACGTCGGCGCCCTGCGCGTCCCGCAGCGGCACCCCGGCGTACGCGGGCACGCCGACGGCGTTCGCCACGCCCGGGACGACCTCGAAGGGCACCCCGGCGGCGGCGCAGGCAAGCATCTCCGCGCCCGCGTCACCGTCCAGGCCCGGGTCGCCCGCGACAGCGCGGACCACCCGCCTGCCGCCCTTCACCGCCTCCATGACAAGATTGGCCGCATCCCTGAGAACGGGTACTCCGGCGGTTGTTGACGACACGTCAACAACCGTCAGCTCAGGCGTGCTTACGCCTGCCCGCGCATGACCGCGAACGACGTCGAGCACGTCCGGTTCGGCGACAAGGACGTCCGCGCTCGCAAGCGCCTCGACGGCGCGCAGCGTCAGCAGTCCCGGGTCGCCGGGACCGGCGCCGAGGAAGGTGACCTGACCTCGTGGGGACAGGGGCGGAAAGTCGGATGCGGCGGGGCCGGTGGGGCTCAAAGTGCTCGCTCCCCCATAAGACCGGCCGCACCCTTGGCGAGCATCTCGGCCGCGAGTTCGCGACCGAGGGCCGCCGCGTCGTCGTGCGACGTGGGGACGGGACCGGTGGTGGACAGCTGAACCAGCGAGGAACCGTCGGTGGAACCGACGACTCCGCGCAGGCGCAGTTCGTTGACAACCTGTCCGTCGACCAGGAGGTCGGCCAGCGCACCCACAGGTGCGGAGCAGCCGGCCTCCAGGGCGGCGAGCAGGGCACGTTCGGCGGTCACGGCGGCCCGGGTGTACGGGTCGTCGAGCTCGGCGAGCGCGGCGGCGAGGTCGGCGCTGGACGCAGCGCACTCGATCGCCAGTGCTCCCTGGCCGGGAGCGGGCAAAACGGTGTCGACCGGCAGGAAGTCGGTGACCTCACCACTCCGGCCGAGGCGGCTGAGCCCGGCGGCGGCGAGGACCACCGCGTCGAGCTCCCCGTCCCGCACGAACCCGATCCGCGTGTCGACGTTGCCCCGGATGGGGACGGTCTCGATCCGCAGTCCGTGGGAGCGTGCGTACGCGTTGAGCTGCGCCATGCGGCGCGGCGAACCGGTGCCGACGCGGGCGCCGTCGGGCAGCTGCTCGAAGGTCAGCCCGTCGCGGGCCACCAGGGCGTCGCGCGGGTCCTCGCGCTGCGGCACGGCGGCGAGCAGCAGCTCCTCGGGCTGGCTGGTGGGGAGGTCCTTGAGCGAGTGGACGGCGAAGTCCACCTCGCCCCGCAGCAGCGCCTCGCGCAGGGCCGCGACGAAGACGCCGGTGCCGCCGATCTGGGCCAGGTGCTCGCGGGAGGTGTCTCCGTACGTGGTGATCTCGACGAGCTCGACGGCGCGCCCGGTCACCTCGCGGACCGCCTCGGCGACGAGGCCGGACTGGGCCATGGCGAGCTTGGAGCGCCGGGTGCCCAGCCGGAGCGGCGCGGAGCTCCGCGCGCCCGGCGATGAGTTGTCGGTCATGACCGCCCTCTATTCGGGTCGTTCAGGTCTGCCCGGGAGACGGCGGCCACCGTCTGCGGGTCCAGGTCGAAGAGTTCGCGCAGTGCGTCCGCGTACCCGGCACCGCCGGGCTCGCTGGCGAGCTGCTTGACCCGCACGGTGGGCGCGTGCAGGAGTTTGTCGACGACGCGGCGCACGGTCTGGGTGATCTCGGCGCGCTGCTTCTCGTCCAGGTCGGGGAGGCGGCCGTCCAGCCGGGCGATCTCGCCGGCGACCACGTCGGCGGCCATGGTGCGCAGGGCGACCACGGTCGGGGCGACATGGGCGGCGCGCTGGGCGGCGCCGAAGGCGGCCACCTCGTCGGCGACGATCGTGCGGACCTGGTCCACGTCGGCGGCCATCGGGGCGTCGGCGGAGGCGTCGGCCAGCGACTCGATGTCGACGAGGCGCACTCCGTCGATGCGGTGGGCGGCGCCGTCGATGTCGCGCGGCATGGCGAGGTCGAGCAGGGCGAGCTTCACCGGGCCGGTGGACTGCGCGGGCAGCGTGACGCGGCGGGGGGCGGCCTCGGGGGTCTGCGAGAACTCCGGTGACTGCGGGGCTTTCGGCGCCTTCGGGGCGGAGGTGGCGGAACCGTTCTCCACCCAGGCGGCGTGCTGGTCGACGTCGGCCGGGGCCGGAATCGGGGCCAGGGCGACGGCGGGTGCCTCGGCCGGGGCGTCCAGGGTGACGCCGAGGGCGTCCGCGAGGGCGTCGGCGGTGAGGACGAGGCCGGTGGCACCGGTACAGGAGACGACGACGTCGGCACGTGTCAGTTCGTCGCCGACCGCGGACATCTCGACCGCGTGCGCGCGCACGGTGGTGTCGTCGCCCTGCTGGAGGATCTCCACCAGCCGGTCGGCGCGGGCGCGGGTCCGGTTGGCGACGACGATCTCGGCGACCCCGGTCCGGGCCAGGGTGGCGGCGGCCAGCGAGGACATCGAGCCCGCGCCGATCACCAGGGCGCGCTTGCCGCGGGCCCAGAGGCCCGGGTCGGCCCCGGCGGCGAGCTGCTGGAGCCCGAAGGTGACGAGCGACTGCCCGGCCCGGTCGATCCCGGTCTCGCTGTGGGCGCGCTTGCCGACCCGCAGGGCCTGCTGGAAGAGGTCGTTCAGCAGCCGTCCGGCGGTGTGCAGCTCCTGGCCGCGGGCGAGCGCGTCCTTGATCTGGCCGAGGATCTGCCCCTCACCGACGACCATCGAGTCCAGCCCGCAGGCCACCGAGAAGAGGTGGTGGACGGCCCGGTCCTCGTAGTGCACATAGAGATACGGAGTGAGCTCGTCCAGCCCGACGCCGCTGTGCTGGGCGAGCAGGGTGGAGAGCTCGGCGACGCCCGCGTGGAACTTGTCCACGTCCGCGTACAGCTCGATGCGGTTGCAGGTGGCCAGCACGGCGGCCTCGGTCGCGGGTTCCGCGGCGAGGGTGTCCTGGAGCAGCTTGGCCTGGGTGTCGGCAGCGAGAGAGGCCCGTTCCAGTACGGAGACGGGGGCGCTGCGGTGGCTCAGTCCGACGACGAGGAGGCTCATGCGGGCATCACGGCGGGCATGTCCCCGTCGGGTCCCTTCCGGCTCGCGGGCGTGGCACGCATCGGCGGGGCCTCGGGGTCCTCGCCCTCCACGGGCGCGTCCTCCCCGGCCTTGCGCTGCTCGTGGAACGCCAGGATCTGGAGCTCGATGGAGAGGTCGACCTTCCGTACGTCGACGCCCTCGGGCACCGAGAGCACGGTCGGCGCGAAGTTCAGGATGGAGGTCACCCCGGCGGCCACGAGCCGGTCGCAGACCTGCTGGGCGGCGCCGGGCGGGGTGGTGATCACGCCGATGGACACACCGTTGTCGCTGATGATCCGGTCCAGGTCGTCCGTGTGCTGGACGGCGATCCCGGCCACCGGCGTACCGGCCATGGCGGGGTCGGCGTCGATCAGCGCGGCGACCCGGAAGCCGCGGGAGGCGAAGCCGCCGTAGTTGGCGAGGGCCGCGCCGAGGTTGCCGATGCCGACGATGGCGACCGGCCAGTCCTGGGTGAGGCCGAGCTCACGCGAGATCTGGTAGACGAGATACTCGACGTCGTACCCGACACCACGGGTGCCGTAGGACCCCAGGTAGCTGAAGTCCTTACGCAGCTTCGCGGAGTTGACCCCGGCCGCGGTGGCCAGTTCCTCGGAGGAGACCGTGGGAACCGATCGCTCGGAGAGCGCGGTCAGTGCGCGCAGGTACAGCGGAAGTCGGGCGACAGTGGCCTCGGGAATTCCTCGGCTACGGGTCGCCGGTCGGTGAGTTCGGCCAGTTGCCACGGTGCTCCTGCGGGATGAGCGGGGCTGCAGGCGGCCGTATGTCCCAAGACCGCCCCGTCGAATGCAGGCTATGTCTTTGTGAACGCGTGCACAAAGATGGTGTCCGTTTTGTCCGGTCAAAGTGACCGGGGTCACGCACATACGTCGTGCGATCCCGGAACCAAGGACCGCATCAGCCCGTTGCAGCCTCGAAGGGGGCAAAGCGGTACACACTCCTCACGTCTACGCCCCCGAGACCACTCAAAACGCCCACGATGTTAACCGAGTTTCACTCACGCACCCAGTGCCTTGCGCAGTCTCGCGGGGTCCACCCGCCAGAACGTGTGCTGTTCGTCATCGATCAGCACCACCGGAATCTGCTCCCAGTACTTCTTGTACAGCTCCTCGTCCTCGGTGATGTCCTTCTCCACCCACGACGCACCGGTCTCCGCACAGACCGCGCTCACCACGTCCCGAGCGTCCTCGCACAGATGGCAGCCGGGCTTCCCCACCAGGGTGACCACCCGGTCGGCGGGCTTCTTCTTCGTACGGCGCAGCAGAGGACTCATGCCTTCATTCTGCGCCTGGGCGCCCCTCGCACCGGACCGTCCGGAATCGCCCGATTAACGATCCGGCCCCGCAGAGTTCACGCCGTCGCATCCCGGCAGGTCGGGCACGTACCGGCGGACTGGCTATGCTCACCGCATGGCCGCTCTTGGATGGCTCACACCCCGTAGGCGTTCCGCGACTGCACGGAGCGTCCTGGCAGGCGAGGCAGCGGCCGAGGCCGCGCGGAAGACCTCGGCCGAGGACGAATCCGCCCTTCTGACCAAGACCCCCGACCAGGACCCGGACCAGACCCCCGAGGAGCCCGCGTTCCCGGTCGCCGGGGACGACCGCGCCGCCGCCTTCTTCGACCTCGACAACACCGTCATGCAGGGCGCCGCGATCTTCCACTTCGGCCGGGGCCTGTACAAGCGGAAGTTCTTCGAGCGCCGCGAGCTCACCCGGTTCGCCTGGCAGCAGGCGTGGTTCCGGCTGGCCGGGGTCGAGGACCCCGAGCACATGCAGGACGCCCGCGACAGCGCCCTGTCCATCGTCAAGGGCCACCGCGTCTCCGAGCTGATGTCCATCGGCGAGGAGATCTACGACGAGTACATGGCCGACCGCATCTGGCCCGGCACCCGCGCCCTGGCCCAGGCCCACCTGGACGCGGGCCAGCGCGTCTGGCTGGTCACCGCCGCCCCGGTGGAGACGGCCACCATCATCGCCCGCCGCCTCGGCCTGACCGGCGCGCTCGGCACCGTCGCCGAATCGGTGGACGGCGTCTACACCGGCCGTCTGGTGGGCGAGCCCCTGCACGGCCCCGCCAAGGCCGAAGCCGTACGCGCCCTGGCGGCGGCCGAGGGCCTGGACCTGGAGCGGTGCGCCGCCTACAGCGACTCGCACAACGACATCCCGATGCTCTCGCTGGTCGGCCACCCCTACGCGATCAACCCGGACACCAAGCTCCGCAAGCACGCCCGCGCCCTGGACTGGCGGCTGCGCGACTACCGCACCGGGCGCAAGGCGGCCAAGGTCGGCATCCCGGCCGCCGCCGGGGTCGGCGCCCTGGCCGGCGGCACCGCCGCGGCCCTCGCCCTGCACCGCCGCCGCCGCTGACCGCACGGCTCCTGCGGCCGGTCGGCCGCTCCGGACCGGCCCCGGACCGCCCCGGCCCGCCCATGGCCCGAACACAACCCGTCGTGCTCAGAGACAGAACACGAAGCAATCTGATCAATAACTGGTCACGATGTGCTACTCGTTGCGTCACTTAGCGATACAAGAAACGACGTAATCGGTGATTTAGACAACTGGGTGTAGTGCCGCCTGCACGAAGCGTTATTCTCCTCAGACGCATCACGGAGACCGCCACTCGCTACGACGAGTGACGTTTTTCGAACTGCTCGTGATGGAAGCTCTGCCTCTGGGAGTCCCGTGTACCCACACGTCGGGGTTGACGCCTCGGGCCTGGCTACGCTGCGTGCATCGGTCATTGACCGCCTGCGCGGCTTCGTCCCCACCGCGTACGCCGTCCCCGCCTTTGCCACCCCTGCACCTGCCGGCCCGTGCTACGCCATGGCCGAACGCAGTGCGGCGGTCGGAAGACGCGGCACCCGCGCCGCCGCCTCGGCCACGTCGACCGTCCGCCGTCCCACCGCCGACAGCGACAGCGCGCGCATGATGGATCTCGTCGAGCGCGCACAGGCCGGAGAGGCGGACGCCTTCGGCCGCCTGTACGACCAGTACAGCGACACCGTGTACCGGTACATCTACTACCGCGTGGGCGGCAAGGCGACCGCGGAGGACCTCACCAGCGAGACCTTCCTCCGCGCGCTGCGCCGTATCTCCACGTTCACCTGGCAGGGCCGCGACTTCGGCGCCTGGCTGGTCACCATCGCTCGCAACCTGGTCGCCGACCACTTCAAATCCAGTCGTTTCCGACTGGAAGTGACCACCGGCGAAATGCTCGACGCCAACGAGGTGGCGCGCTCCCCTGAGGACTCCGTCCTGGAGGCCCTCTCCAACGCCGCACTGCTCCAGGCCGTGCGCCGACTCAATCCGCAGCAGCAGGAGTGCGTCACCCTGCGCTTCCTCCAGGGCCTCTCGGTCGCCGAGACGGCCCGGGTGATGGGAAAGAACGAGGGCGCGATCAAGACCCTTCAGTACCGCGCCGTACGGACGCTCGCCCGGCTCCTGCCGGACGACGCCCGCTGACCGGCGAAGACCGCTGGCCGATGACGCCCGTGACCGACAACGACGGCTGACGGACGAAGCCCGCCGACCGGACCGGAAAGTGACCGCTCCCGCACGAACTGGTCCGATCATCTTTCGTCCGTACATCTTTCGTGCGTAACCCAAGTGCCGCGCCACTCGTTGTGCCGGTTGCAGGCCCCCTGTCGTCACTCCATGTCCGTGACCACTCACTCCATCGAGTGGAAGCGCTCAAGGTGTGCAACCTTCCGGACCGCCAGGGGAGTCGACCGTCATGACGAGAGGAGGTGCCGCCAGTGATCGCAAACGTTTCGGCACACCGGCGGGCGAACGCCTTCGCCCAGGCCCTGGAGGAGCAGAACCCCCAGGGTGCGGCGGCCGTACAGCCCGCGGAGCCGGCCGACCAGGCCGACCGCGGACCGCTGTTGGCCTTGGCGAACGGCCTCGGTGAGCTACCGAAGCCGCAGTTGGACCCCGAGGTTAAAGTGGTGCAGCGAGCCCAGCTCGTCGCGGCCATGGAGGCCATGTTCGCCGAGGGCGGCGCGTCCACGGGCCCTACGGTGCCCGTACAACGGGGCAAGGGGGCCCACCGGGCCTCCCGACTGCGCAGACTGCGTCCCCGCTCCCGCTGGGCGAAGGGGCTCACCGCGGGTGGGCTCACCGTGGGTGTGGCAGCCGGCGCGTTCGGCGGAGTGGCCGCTGCCAGCTCCGACGCACTGCCCGGTGACTCGCTGTACGGGCTGAAGCGCGGGATGGAGGACATCAGCCTCGGCATGACCAAGGGCGACGCCGACCGGGGCGAGGCCTACCTCGACCAGGCGTCCACCCGGCTCAGCGAGGCCCGCAGACTCATGGAGCGCGGCCGCGCCGGGGAGCTGGACCACGAATCCCTCGGCGCCGTCAGACGCGCCCTCAACGGCATGTCCCACGACGCCTCCGAGGGCCACCGCCTGCTCCACTCCGCGTACCAGCGCGACGGCTCCATCGGCCCCATCCAGGCCCTGGACTCCTTCTCCCGCTCGCACCGCGACGCCTGGAGCAGCCTGCGCGACCGGCTGCCCGTCCAGCTCACCGACGTGAGCGACCAGGTCAGCTCCGTCTTCGAGGCCATAGAGGACGACGTGGCCCCGCTCCAGTCGCTCCTCCCCCGCCCCCCGGGCAAGAGCAGCGAGGACACCGGCCGCTCCGACACCACCACCCCGGACACCGGCACCCCCCGCACCGACACCGCACCCGCCCCCGCGCCCCCCGCCCAGACCGAGGGCCGCCCCGACTCCAGCACCGCACCGAAGCCCTCGGGCCCGACGGGCTCCTCCGGCCCCACCGGCACCACCCCCGAGGACGGCCTCCTCGGCGGCGGTACGGACGGACTGCTCGACGACCTCCCCACGGACGGCCTCACCCAGCCGTCCCCGGAGAGCCGGCCGAGCACCACGCCCCGCCCCGCCCCGGACGTCACCCTGCCCCCGCTGCTCCCCGGGCTCCTCCCCGGCCTGGGGATCGACGGGGAGAACCTCAAGCCGAAGCCGTAGGCGCAGGAGATACGGAGAGGGGGGGGGGGGGGGGGCCACGGCACCGGGCCCCCCCCCGAAAACCCGGCGGGCGACCATTAACCCCCACTCCCGCCCGCCCCCCCGTGTGAAAGCGGGGTGGGGTTGATAGCCGCCCAGGGGCC
>NZ_JBHYVE010000042.1:0-7321 GCF_042750035.1 Streptomyces sp. NPDC059452 | reverse complement strand
CCGCCCCCGCGCCCCCCTGGGCCCCCCCCGCGGGGGGGTGTCTGGCGGTCTAAGAAAACATCCCGTTGTTCTTGTCGAGTTTTTTGGTTGGGGGGCCGGTTCGTGTCTCGCCGCCCCCCCCCCCCTCTCCGTAACCGGACGGCTCAGAAGAAGACCGACCTCCGCTGCACCAGCAGCTTGTACAGCGTGTGCTGGATCTGCTCCCGCACCTGGTCCGTCAGGTTGAACATCAGCATCGGATCCTCCGCCGCCTCCGGCGGATAGCCGTCCGTCGGGATCGGCTCACCGAACTGGATCGTCCACTTCGTCGGCAGCGGCAGCGCACCCAGCGGCCCCAGCCACGGGAACGTCGGCGTGATCGGGAAGTACGGGAAACCCAGCAGCCGGGCCAGCGTCTTCGCGTTGCCGATCATCGGGTAGATCTCCTCGGCGCCCACGATCGAGCACGGCACGATCGGCGCCCCCGCCCGCAGCGCCGTCGAGACGAACCCGCCCCGCCCGAAGCGCTGGAGCTTGTAGCGGTCGCCGAACGGCTTGCCGATGCCCTTGAAGCCCTCCGGCATCACCCCGACGATCTCGCCCAGCTCCAGCAGCCGCTGCGCGTCCTCCGCACAGGCCAGCGTGTGCCCGGCCTTGCGGGCCAGCTCGTTGACGACCGGCAGGTGGAAGACCAGATCGGCGGCGAGCAGCCGCAGATGGCGCTCGGCCGGGTGGTGGTCGTGCACCGCGACCTGGAGCATCAGCCCGTCCAGCGGCAGCGTCCCGGAGTGGTTGGCCACGATGAGCGCCCCGCCGTCCGACGGGATGTTCTCGATGCCCTTCACCTCGACCCGGAAGTACTTGTCCGCCAGCGGCCGGAGCGCCGACATCAGGACCTGGTCGGTGAGCTCCTTGTCGTAACCGAACTCGTCGACCTCGTAGTCGCCGGTGACCCGCCGCCGCAGGAACGCGAGCCCGCCCGCGATCCGCCGCTCCCAGCCACCGTCCGCCGCGCCCACCGGGACCTCAGAGGACTCCAGAGACTCCAGGGATTCAGGGAACTCCAGGGACTCGGGGGAATCAGAGGGCTCCAGGGGCTGCTGAGGCTTCTCCCCGCCCTCCGAGGACGCCGGGGAGCCCGGGGAGGGCTCGGGGAGCCTGCCCCCCGGCAGGGCGCTCACAGGGGCCGTGGAGCCGTCGCTCCGGCCGCCGCTGCCGGTCCCGGTCCGGCGCCGGGCCGGACGGGAGCCGCCGCCGGACCGCGAACGGTCGTCGTCGAACGGAATGACCTTGGCGTCCGCCATCGTCGGTGCGCTCCTCTACCTGGCCCCGTGAGTCGTCTGTACCGCACCGGCCCCGCGCTCCCGCGACCCAGCACCCCCCGGCAGCGGCAGCGCCGCCAGCCGGTCCACCGCCCGGCCCGCCGTCTCCGGCGGCAGCAGCCCGGGGCCCCGGCTCCGCGCGAACTCCGCGAAGGTCTCGGCCGTGGTGAACCGCGGCCGGAAACCGAGGGTTTCGCGCATCTGGACGGTCGAGACCACCCTGCCATGGGTCAGCAGCCGGATCTGTTCCGGCGAGAAGTCGGTCATCCCGATCGTACGGAGCGCCGAGCCGACCCAGGTGACGGCGGGCAGCAGCACCGGCACGGTCGGCCGCCCCAGCCGCCGCGAGCACTGCGAGAGCAGCAGCACGCCCTCCCCGGCGATGTTGAAGGTCCCGCTGTTCAGCGTCCCGCGCCGGGGCTCGCGCGAAGCGATCCCGAGTACGTCGACGACATCGTCCTCGTGCACGAACTGGAGCCGGGGGTCATAGCCGAAGACGGTCGGCAGGACGGGCAGCGAGAGGTAGTCCGCGAGCGGCGAGTCCGGGCGCGGCCCCAGGATGTTGGCGAACCGCAGCACGCAGACCGCGACGTCCGGCCGGCGGCGGGCGAAGCCCCGTACGTACCCCTCGACCTCCACCGCGTCCTTCGCGAACCCGCCGCTCGGCAGCGACTTGGGCGGGGTGGTCTCGGTGAAGACCGCCGGATCGCGGGGCGCCGACCCGTACACGCTCGTACTGGACTTCACCACGAGCCGCTGCACGGTCGGCGACTTCTGGCAGGCACCGAGGAGCTGCATGGTGCCGATGACGTTGGTCTCCTTGATCGCCGTCCGGCCGCCGGCGCCGAGCGCCTTGCCGGAGACGTCCAGGTGCACGACCGTGTCGACGGCGTACTCGGCCAGGATGCGGGCCAGCGCGGACTGCCGGATGTCCGCGCGGACGAACTCCGCGTCCCCCAGCGAATGCGCGGGCGCCACCGCGTCCACGGCGATCACCCGGTCCACCCCGGGCTCCCGCTGGACGCGCCGGACGAAGCGGCCCCCCAGCTGCCGGGCCACTCCTGTGACGAGGACGACCTTCCCCAAGACCAGCGCCTTCCCTCGGAGCGGGAAGCGGTACCTGCTCTTCCCGCGGTGACTTCCTTGGCCGTCACCGTAGCGGGTGGACGGTTCCCTGTGACGTCCCCGGGGCGCGCCTTGACCCAGGCTTGGCCCGAAGAGCGGCGCCTGTGCGGCCCGCCCACCAGCCATGGCAAACACACCGCAGCCCTCCCGCCAGGACGGCGGGAGGGCTGCGGATCTCACGAACTGCGTTCGCTTACTTCTTGTTGCGACGCTGAACGCGCGTGCGCTTGAGCAGCTTGCGGTGCTTCTTCTTCGCCATCCGCTTGCGCCGCTTCTTGATAACAGAGCCCACGACTACCCTCGCTCACTTCATTTTCACTGGTGCGGGGCGTCTGGGCCCACACGACCTACGTCGGCCTAGCCTACCCGCCACTGGGTGAGGGACGTAATCCGAGGGCGGACCTCAGCCGTCCGAGGGCGGCCTCAGGCTGATTCCACCCCCACAAAGGACTCGCGGAGATACGCGTGAACCGCTTGCTCCGGCACCCGGAAGGACCTTCCCACCCGGATCGCCGGCAGATGACCGCTGTGCACCAAGCGGTACACGGTCATCTTCGACACCCGCATGACCGAGGCGACTTCCGCCACGGTCAGAAACCTGACCTCGTTGAGAGGCCTTTCGTTGTCAGCAGCCATGACCCACCTGTACCTTCCGCACCGGACGCGCACCGGCTTCCCCTCCGGTGACTCTTCGTCGTTGTGCGCTCACTCCCCAGGTTAGGGGCGGGTGGTGCGAGTGGGGAAGAGGAGGGACGTCCGGGGCGGCTACGAGGACAGACCTGCCCGGTGGAGCACATAGCGCGTCAGTGGCCGGTAGTAGTGCGCACGGACCCCGTCGTCGATCGGCACGACGACCGAAACCCGCCCCTCCGCCTCGCCGACGAAGAGCGCGGGATCGTCCGTATCCGCCGGTCCGATCGCCTCGATACCGAGCTGACCTGCACCGCAGACCCACCCGTGATCCCCGATCACCAGCTCCGGAAGCACCCCGTACCGCTCCGCCGCGTCCTGGAGCGCCACCCGGACCGGCAACGGGGAATGCGTGTGTGCGCCGGTCTCACCACCCGTGGGCCGCCCCCCGGGTTCGCGCACCAGGGCGACCCCCCGTACGTAGTCGAGGCGGTAGGTGCGTACGCCGAACTGGGTCGTTATGTCGATACATCTCCCCTGCGCGGGGGTGAGGACAGGACATCCCGCCGCCGACAAGGCGTCTGCCAGCCCGGCGTAGAACCCCAGCAGCCGGTGCGGATGCCCGGTCCCCAGCAGCACCGGGGCCCGCAGCGACGCCACCCGCCCCAGCCGCTCCGCGAACGCGTCCAGCGCGGCCACCGTCCGCTCCGGGTCGATCGCGTCAGGACCCGAGACATGCGCGGGATCGGCCGAGACCCCGCACCGGTCCGCCATCAGCCGCAACAGCTCCGGCTCGCCCCAGGCCCGCTCGGGCGTGAGCCCCAGCGTCACCCGCGGATCGCGCGCGGCGAACAGGCGGTAGCTGCGCAGGCTGTTCTCGCGCGGGGTGGCCACGGGCCCGGCCAGCCGGGCCGCCAGCAGATGGGCGCGTAACGCTCCGGTGCTCAACACCCCATGGATGCTGCCGCACCGGCCCGCCCCGGAGGCCGGATTCCCGCTTTCACCCCACCGTTGGCGTAACGGCACGGCACAATGCCCATCCGGTACGCCGCCGGGTCAGGCGAGCAGCCCCCGCAGCGGGAACGCCGCCTTACGGGTCGCGATGACCGCCTGGTCCAGCCGGTCCGCCGGGTCGTACCCGTCCTCCCAGGACTGCCAGGAGGGCGTACGCCCGTCGGTCATCCGGCCCGGTCCCAGCTGCCGCGTACGGGCGTAGACAAGATCGCGCCAGGACGGCGGGACCACGGACTCCGGGTTGACGGGCGCGTGCGCGGCGATCCCGACGAGATGCGTCCACGACCGGGGTACGACATCCACCACCGCGTACCCGCCCCCGCCGAGCGCCACCCACCGCCCGCCCTCGGAGTACTGGTGGGCCAGCTCGTGACAGGACTCCATGACCGCCCGCTGCGCGTCCAGGGAGACGGCGAGGTGGGCGAGCGGGTCCTCGAAGTGCGTGTCGGCCCCGTGCTGCGTCACGAGCACCTGGGGCCGGAAATCGGCCAGCAGCTCGGGCACGACCGCGTGGAAGGCCCGCAGCCACCCGGCGTCCCCGGTCCCGGCGGGCAGCGCCAGGTTCACCGAGGAGCCCTCGCCCGCCCCGGCCCCGGTCTCTTCCGGCCACCCGGTCTGCGGGAAAAGGGTCCGGGGATGCTCGTGCAGCGAAATGGTGAGCACCCTCGGGTCCTCCCAGAACGCGGCCTGGACCCCGTCCCCGTGGTGGACGTCCACATCGACGTACGCGACCCGCTCGGCGCCCAGCTCCAGCAGCCGGGCGATGGCGATGGCCGGATCGTTGTAGATGCAGAACCCGGCGGCCGCCCCCGGCATGGCGTGATGCAGCCCCCCGGTGAAGTTCACCGCGTGCGCGGTCTCACCCCGCCAGACGGCCTCGGCAGCCCCCACGGAGAGCCCGGCGATCAGCGCGGACGCCTCGTGCATCCCGGCGAACGCCGGATCGTCGACGGTCCCGAGCCCGTAGTCCTGGTCGGCCGCCCGGGGATTCGCCGAGGCCGCCCGCACCGCCGACACGTAGTCCTGCCGGTGCACGAGCCGCAGGGTGGAGTCCCCCACGGCCTTAGCCGCCCGCAGGTCCACCGCCTCGTCCAGCCCGAACGCCCGCACCAGCCCCATCGTCAGGGCCAGCCGGACCGGGTCCATGGGGTGGCTCTCCCCGAAGTCGTATCCCGTAACTGCGTCATCCCACATCAGCTGTGCGCGGCCGCTCATGCCCGCCACCGTATCGGGCGGGATCCGGCGCGAACGAGCGGGCATACACCAGCGTCACCAGCACCAGAACCATCGGTACGAGCATGGCTCCCCGGTAACTCCACGCATCGCCCACAACCCCCACCAGCGGCGAACCCACCAGGAACCCCACATAGTTGAAGATATTGAGCCGGGCCACGGCGGCATCGCTGTTCCCCGGGAACATCCGCCCGGCCGCCGCGAAGGTCTGCGGCACGATCACACAGAGCCCGAGCCCGAGCATCGTGAACCCGAGCATCCCCACCCAGGCCCCCGGCGCCCCGGCCACCACCGCGAACCCGCCGGCCGCCAGCAGACTCCCGCCCCGCACCACGGCCACCGCCCCGAACCGCCGCACCCCGAGATCCCCGACGGCCCGTCCCAGCAGCGTTGTCACCATGTAGACGTTGTACGGAACGGTCGACATCTGGTCCGAGCTGCCGAGCACGTCCTGGAGGTACTTGGCACTCCAGTTGGAGACGGTCGAGTCACCGATGTACGCGAAGCACATCACCAGGCAGAGCGGCAGCAGCAGCTTGAACGGGACACCCCCGCTCACACGTGCTTCGCCGGCCTCCCCCTTCGCCTCCGGGTCCCTCCCCTCCGGGCCCCTCCCCTCCGTGTACCACCGGCTGCCGACCAGCGCGGCGGGCAGCAGGAGCACCACCACGGGAAGGTAGGAGACGAACAGCGACAGATCCCAGCGCGCCCCGACCCAGGCCAGGGACGCCCCGGCGATCCCACCAAGGCTGAACGCGGCGTGGAACCCGGTCATGATGCTGCGCCCGTACGCCCGCTGGAGGCTGACGCCCATCATGTTCATCGAGGCGTCGAGCGCCCCCACCGCAAGCCCGAAGACGCCGAGCGCCACGGCGACCTGCCACATCTCCCGCCCCGCGCCCGCCCCGAGCAGGGCGAGCAGGACGAGCGGCTGGGCCCACCGCAGGACGACCCCGGGCCGCACCCGCACGACCAGCTTCCCGGTGAACACGCTGCCGACCCCCGCCAGGATCGGGACAGCGGCGAGGAAGACGGGCAGCAGCCCGTCGGATATCCCGTACTGGTCCTGAAGGGCGGGGATACGCGTCACCAGGAGCGCAAACGCCACCCCTTGGACACCGAAGCTCAACGCCAGTGAAGCCCGGCCACGCCGCAAGCCCGGACCTGTCCTGCCCACGTCTGTCATGGCCGCGTCTGTCATGGCCGCGTCTGTCATGGCCGCGAGCGTAGGCCCAGGCTCTACCCATGGGTAGATGGATCAGGCGAGCAGTTCCGGGAGTTGGGACATGTCCGAGAAGTACCCGGTCACTCCGGTCAGCCGGTCGGCGGGCATCATCGACGTGAACCCGTACACGTCCATCCCCGCGGCCCGGGCCGCCTCGACGCCGAGCGGACTGTCCTCGATGACGACACACCGCTCCGGCGCGACCCCCATCCTCTCGGCGGCGTGCAGGAACAGGTCCGGTGCCGGCTTGCCCCGCCCGACGTCCTCCGAGCTGAAGATCCACTCCTCCTCGAACCACTGGTCGATCCCGGTCTTACGGTGCCCGACCCGGATCTTCTCGTGGCTCCCGGAGGAGGCGACGCAGTAGTCGACCCCGTCGGCGACGAGCTTGCCGAGCACTTCCTCGGCCCCGTCCACCGCGACCAGCTCCCGCTGGAAGGCAGCAAAGGTACGGGCGTAGAGGGTGGACTCGAAGTCCGCGGGCAGCTTCTCGCCACCCCGCTCCTCGACGAGATCGTGCACCCGGTGCACGGCGGCCCCCATGTAGTCGCGGAGCGACTCCTCGTACGAGGTGGGGTGACCGAGTTCGGTGAGGTAGCCGGCGAGGATGGTGTTGGCGATCGGCTCACTGTCGACGAGCACACCATCGTTGTCGAAGATGACCAGTTCGTAGCGCATGGTCCGACCCTAGACGTTCAGAACGCAGAAAAGCCCCGCACCACAAGGGTGCGGGGCTTTCCCACAATAATTGTTCGGCGGCGTCCTACTCTCCCACAGGGTCCCCCCTGCAGTA